>JBEBHD010000169.1:0-12051 GCA_040080915.1 Saprospiraceae bacterium | reverse complement strand
GGTTTGGGAATTGGCAGCATCTGATGAGAAAGTATTGATGCCCGCCTGCGCCTCTTCCAAGGTGGCACCGAGGCGGAACAGCACGCCGCCTGCAAACTTGTCGGCCTCCAATTCCCAGCCCTTTCGCACTTTGGGGGCGGTTTCCTGCAGGTCATGGTTGCTCAGGTGGTGGCCTATTTCGTGCGCCAGCACGCAAAAAGCGGCCCATTGGGTGCTGGACTCCTTTTTGAAATTTTCCAAAAAAGCCGTGCTGTACAGGATGTACCGCTGCCGGCCGATGACGGTGGCAAGTGCGTTGGAGCAGTCCGCTGATCGCACTTCGAAATTTTGCGGCAGCACATTCATGCGCATGACACGTTCCACGATTTGTTTGGCCTCCGCCGACGGCGCGTATGCGTACACCTCCGAAAGCGTGTCGGCGGCGGCGAAATTGCAGCCGTGGGCGATGTCGAGGGGTTCTTGCGCGGGCAGCCGAAGAGGAAATGCACAGAACAGGGCGAGCATCACAACGAAAGCGTTTTTCATGTTTGAGTTAGTTTTTGTTGGCAATGTTTATTGGAAAGTGCCTTGAATTGGCAGGCAAATATAGGCCACTTTGAGCGTGTTGCATCCACAGCCGCTACTCTCGCACCCGCCACCGTTCACTCCAGCACTTGCACTTGTGTGCCGCAGGAGATAGGTAGTGCGTTCGAAATACTTAGAGCGTGTTTAAATTTCACGAACTGTTTTAAATTGTTCAGTGATCTTTTTTACCGATGGGCCAAGACGCAGCTAGCGGTCGAAGAAGCGGATTGGCTGGCCTTGGACGGCAAAAGCATGAAAGGCACGGTGAGCAAAGCCAACGCCTGATTGTCCCAGTTGGGCAAAATAAAACAGGTATACCTCACACCGGGGTCACACCCCTTCATCAAGTCATTTGGAAAAAATTTGTTTCCAACCTTTTGGTACGCCCCCTTTTTTTTGAAACCTTCGCACGTTGTTTTCCGAAAACGGTCAACCGAATCTTTCAACACAACTGACAACATATGAAATCCAACGACTTCCAACCCTACATCGCGCCGGGCGACGTGTCCGTGCGGGAGTTTACAGTCCGAGCCATTGTTCTGGGCGCTTTGTTCGGCGTGTTGTTTGGCGCAGCCACGGTTTACCTTGCCCTCAAGGCGGGCCTCACAGTTTCGGCCTCTATCCCGATCGCGGTGATCGCCATTTCGTTGGGGCGCAAGTTTTTGCGCACCACGATTCTGGAGAACAACATTATCCAGACTGCCGGGTCGGCGGGGGAGTCGGTGGCTGCCGGTGTGGTGTTCACGCTTCCGGCCTTCCTTTTCCTCAGCGACGGCATCGGAAAGGGCTTTTTCAACTACTGGACGATCCTCATGCTGGCCATTTTCGGCGGTATTTTGGGCGTGCTGATGATGATCCCGCTCCGGCGCTCCCTGATCGTGAAGGAGCACGCCAACCTCCCGTACCCGGAAGGCACGGCTTGTGCGCACGTGCTGATCGCCGGTGAAAAGGGCGGTGATTTTGCCCGAACGGCCTACCTCGGCCTCGGCTTCGCATTCGTGTACGCCACGTTCCAAAAGATTTTCCACGTCATAGCCGAAGTGCCCGCCTACACCATGGCTGCGGCGAACAAATACCTCCCGGCGGCCCGTGTCAGCGGTGAGATCACGCCGGAATACCTCGGTGTGGGCTACATCATCGGCCCGCGCATTGCCGGGGTGCTGGTGGCTGGCGGCGTACTGGCCTGGATGGGGCTTATTCCCCTGCTTGCCACACTCGTGCCGCCGGAAACCATAGCCGCACAACTGACCAAACTCGACCTGCTCAACGGCATCCGCCAAGCGGACGGTACGGTGCGCTATCCCTTCGGCTGGGACCCGTACGCGCATACGTTTGCCGATATGACCAGCGCCGTTTACCGGGCTTATGTGCGCCAAATCGGTGCTGGCGCCGTGGCTGGAGCGGGTTTTATCACCCTGATAAAAACGATGCCCACAATCATTGCCTCGTTCAAGGAAAGTTTCGGTGCCATGCGCGAGCGCACAGCCTCCGTAGCAGTCGCCCGTACGGACAACGACCTGTCCATCAAAGTCGTAGCGCTGGGTAGCCTCGCGTTGGTTGTGCTCATGGCGGTGTTGCCTAATATTCCCGGCGAGGGGCTTTTGAGCAAAATCCTGCTTGGTCTGCTCGTCATCGTATTCGGCTTTTTCTTTGTGACGGTGTCCAGCCGTATCGTGGGCATCATTGGCTCCAGCAACAACCCCATATCTGGTATGACCATCGCCACCATCATGGGTACGGCACTTGTTTTCATCGGCGTGGGCTGGTCGGGCAAGGTGTACGAGCCAATGGCATTGGTAGTAGGCAGCATGATCTGCATTGCTGCGGCAAACGCTGGCGCTACCTCGCAGGACCTGAAGACGGGTTACCTCGTAGGGGCCACGCCCCGTTACCAGCAATTAGCCCTGTTCATTGGCGTGGTGGCCTCGTCGCTGGTGATCGGTTTTACGGTGCAATACCTCGATACGCCTACCGCCGAACTGCGGGCCATGGGCATCGAACACGCCATCGGCAACAAATTCGACGCGCCGCAGGCTACGCTCATGGCTACGCTCATCAAAGGCATGTTGTCGTTCAACCTCGACTGGCAATTTGTGCTCGTGGGGATTTTTGTAGCCATCACAATGGAACTGTGCAGTGTCAAATCCCTCTCGTTTGCCGTGGGCTTGTACCTGCCCCTCAGCACCACGCTGCCCATTTGGATCGGCGGTGCGCTCAAGGGTGTGGGCGACTGGATCACCAAGAGCCGGGGCGGCGAAGTGGAAGATGCTGAACTGGGCAAGGGCAGTTTGTTTGCAACCGGTTTGGTGGCTGGCGGTGCGCTTATGGGCTTGGTCATCGCGCTTTGGCAAGCCAAAGAGGCTTCTTATGAACGGGGTCAAGGCTGGTTGGCGGCGCTCAATTTCGAGGGACGCTTCGAACATCTGCTCGGCAGTAGCGGCGCGTACCAGTTATTTGGGGTGCTGTGCTTTGCTGCGTTGGCGTGGGTGCTGGTGCGTGTAGCGACGAAAAAATAACTTTTTGGGCTTGTGTTCACAACTTGCTGTAAACGGAAAGTCGCGGTGAAATAAACAGTTGCTACAGCACGGGCTTCGAGCGATTAATTTGAATTGACGTAACTACTTAGCCATGCCTACAGCGAAGAAGTATTCACCACAGATTTACACAAATTTTCCACGGATGAATCTGTGTAAATCTGTGTAATCTGTGGTGAGATCATACGCTACGGGAGGCCTCTATTAGTCACTACCATCAAAATTACATGCAAAACATAACAGTAATCGGCGGCGGCACCATGGGCAACGGTATTGCCCACGTATTTGCTCAGAACGGATTTGAGGTGACCTTGGTGGACGTAGCCTCGTCGGCTTTGGACAAGGCCCTGTCCACCATCTCTAAAAACTTGGACCGACAGATCGCCAGAGGCGTACTCACGGAGGCGGAAAAAACGGCCACAATAAACCGTATCCACCCCATGACCGACCTCAAGGAGGGCGTAGCCAGCGCCGATTTGGTCGTGGAGGCGGCTACGGAAAATGTGCCCCTGAAGCTGAAGATTTTTGCCGACATGGATCAGTACGCCCCGCCCGGCGCGGTCTTGGCCACCAACACGAGCAGCATCAGCATCACCAAAATAGCGGCCGCCACCCAACGGCCCGAGAAGGTGATCGGCATGCACTTTATGAACCCGGTGCCCGTGATGAAGTTGGTGGAAGTGATCCGAGGCTACGCCACCACCGACGAGGTGACCGAGGCGATCATGGGGCTGTCGCTCGGCCTTGGTAAGGTGCCAGTGGAGGTGAACGACTACCCTGGTTTTGTGGCCAACCGTATCCTCATGCCCATGATCAACGAAGCGATCTGCTCCCTGTACGAAGGTGTGAGCGGCGTGGAGGAAATTGATACGGTGATGAAACTCGGCATGGCGCACCCGATGGGGCCGCTCCAACTGGCGGATTTTATCGGCTTGGACGTTTGCCTCGCCATTTTGCGGGTACTGCAGGACGGATTCGGCAATCCCAAGTACGCGCCCTGCCCCTTGTTGGTGAACATGGTGACTGCCGGAAAATTAGGGGCCAAAAGTGGAGAAGGTTTTTATGCCTACACGCCCGGAAGCAAGGAATTGGTCGTGGCCAAGCGGTTCCGGTAGGGTAGGGCTGGGCTTTGTTTTCTGTTCAGGCAATCTCCTCTTCTTCGAGGTCAAAGTTTCCAAAACGATTGCGCTCGAACGGTTTGACCTCGGTGCCGTTGTTGCCAAAACGCATGCCTTTTTCCACAACAAAATGCGCCTCGTGGGCTGTGATCAACAGCAGGCCACCAAAACATTTTACCAAAAACTTGCCGCTCTCGAACACGGCCACTACGGTGCCCGCAGGCCATTTTTCATAGCCAAAATCGCTCACATCGAACACCTGCGCAGCCCAAATGCGTACCTCGTGCTCGCCAACGAACGTGAATGCGCCGCCGAACGGCCGTGTAACGGCCCGGACAAACCGCTCCAAGGCTGCGGTGTCCATGCCCCAGTCCAGAAGGCCATCTTGCGGCGTGCGCTTGGGGTAGTAGGTAGGGACGACGGACGAGTCCTGTTTAGTCAGGCCGAAATTGTTGCGCACCAAGCCTTCGATGTTCCGCTCGATGAGGAACTTCATGGCCAGCGTGTTTTTGAAGTGCATGGTCTCGGCGGTGTCCTGTGGGGTTATCTGAAACTTGAACGTATCTACCACATCGCCGGAATCCACGCCCGGGTCGTAGCGGAACAGGTTGGTGTAAAAGACCTGCCGGCCCTCGATGATAGACCAGTTCATGGGCGACCGCCCCCGCCCCAAGGGCAGATTGGCTGCGCTGCCGTGCATACCGAACGCGCCGATGCTCAGGCCAGACAGTATTTGTGCAGGGACAAGGCGCTGCCACCCCATCACGAATGCGATATCGAGTTTGAGGCTGTTGATGTGCGCAATGTCGTCCGCATGTTTGAGCGAATAATACCTGGCCTGGTACACCGACATGCCGCGGGCTTCTGCCTCGCATTTTAAGTCGAGGTAGTCTGCCACGTCGTGCTTGGCACCGGCTTCCGGTGCTATCGTGATGAGGTGACCAACCCTGTACGGAAGGATGTTCAGGTTGTCCAACAGGAACAGCGTGGTGGCTTTGCAGCCGAACACCGCGATCCGTTCAAATGTGGCCATTTAACTTGCGAAAAGGGATGCAGTTGTCCGAAAAGTCCGCCTTGAGTTCATCCACCCGGTGATCGTAGTAGAGCCGAAGTTTTTCCATGTTCGTTTCGCCGTCCAGCATCCACCAGATGGGGTGGATGAGCAGGTGCAGCGATTTTTGGTGCTTGAACTCGGGCGTGTCGAAGGGGTGACCAAAGCGCCATACGCCCGTGGAATCGGAGATGTACTTGACATCTCGGAAGTACTTGGACTGGTAGGTATGCTCGATGCCGTAGATCGGAGCGTCGTACTCCTGAAAAAAAGCATTGGGGCGGTGCAGGCTGACGATTCCGACTTCGGCGTTGAAAATTTCGCGGAAAAGCGCGACTTCCTGTTGCAAGCCGCGGTGAAAATCGGCATAAATGGACGGGTCGAAGTGGATGGTGACCGTGTGACCCATTTCCCGGATCAGCTGCACATTCTCGTAGTCCTGTGGGGAAAAGATATTGTACAAACTGGAGCGCATCAGGAAAAAATACGTCGCCTTGATGCCCATTTGACGTTCGATAGTAGCCGATTTAAGGGCAAAATTTGTGTCGAAGTCAATGTCGTGTCGAAGAGCGATCTGGTGCTTAGGTTCGCGCAGTTCGGGGAAGAAACAAAATTGATAACCTTGGGCAAGACAAGACTCCAAAAACTGTTCGTAGCATCCGAAGCGGTTATGGCTTGGGCTGGTAGTTGGTTTGTGCGCAAGGCGGGAGGGGGCCGAGTCGGGAGTTGTAATCGCTTGCCGTCTCTGAGAGAGTAAAAAATTTACCATGAGTGTTCGCTTTTCATGAAGATTCCCAAAAATGAATTAGATCAGGTGTCTAAAACTAAAAAACAGGCCAGATGTCTAATTCGGATTAAAGATTAAAAAAGTAAGATTAAAGGCTAAAGGTAAGTCGGTTTTGAAAAACTAAAATAAATAATGTGTTTTTTTAGCAGCTGCGAACCCGCTTGATGAAAATGTTGTAAAGCGCTTTGGTCAAGTACCTCACATCGGTCAAGAACGGGTGGCGCTCGTATGCTTGCAGGTATCGGCGTTCAATGGCAACGGTGTCATCAAGCGTTTTGGGGATTTCTACGTAAACGGGCGGAACAAGCCCGGGCGTAAAGTTTTTTCGGTACTCTTGGAAGTCCTCCGGGTACAGCCCGAAGTAGTGTTTGCTGATGGGTCGCACGCCAAAAATTTTCAGATCGCCTCGAATCAGGTTGTACAGCATGGGCAGTTCATCAATCCAGTATTTGCGCATGAACTTGCCGAGGGTCGTGATGCGCGGGTCGTTGTTGAATTTCGACCCGGTGCCGATGCCACCTGCTCCGTTTCGTTCGTAAATGAACTCCTGAACGTACTCGGAGTAGGGCGACATAGTGCGCATTTTGTACACTTTCACGACCTTCCCGTTCTTGCCTACGCGCCGCAGTTTGATGAATGGCCCGTAAGTTGCTTCCTGGTTGAAATCCGGCTTGCCGACTTTTTCGGCTGCAAAGTACAGCTTACCATCAAATTCAAAAGAATCGAGCAAACGAAATCCACAAGAGTAGAGCCGACCGTAAATTTCCATTTCTGAAATCACGCGCCCGCGGCCTTTTGTCATAGCAAAATAACTGCCGCGCAAGTAGGGAAGTTTGGGCCACACACGGTTTACAGCGTAGTCAAATGTGTAGAAAATTTTGTTGAGCGGTGCTGGAAATTTGCTCAGCAGGCGCTCTTTTCGGCGCTGGGAAATTTCAGCGCAGCCGACAAAACAACCGCCGTCGTCAAGGTGCTCGCTGACCGATTCCAAAAACTTGTTGATGTACCGGACATCGTTCAGTCGTTGAGAATTGATGATTAGCCCGGTGTTGTCGCCGCCAACCACGCTGGAGTTGACGGGGAAAACGGTTTCCAAAAACACTGGCTCTTCGAGAAGGTCCGTGTTGATGTTTTTTTCTAAAAAATCCACGACCTCGGCGGGCAGCAGTTTGCCAAGGCGGTTCAGTGCGAGTGATTTGTGGTGAATCAGTTGGTCAACGACAATAGCCATGCTTCGTGCATTTTTGGTGATGCAAGTTGTGATTTCGAAAAAAATACAAGTACGAAGGGGGCGATTATCGGTTTAGAGGCAGGGGAGGAAATAGCAAATGAACTAAATCAAAAACGGTAATAAACAGGCAGTGCCGCAGCAGCGCCCGGAGCGAAGATTGAAAACAAAGTAATTTGAATTAACCCTTTGGGCTTGATTTGGATGCGCACCGCCATTGATTAAACAATGGATGAAATAGCAGCGGTACTGAGTGCCGAAAAGGTCCAGATGTATTATGCCCGCGAAGAAACGAAAAATGATCTTGTTCTGCAGGCTAATCTTCACAAATACAGAAGGTTCTGAATATAGTAGTGTTCAAGTTGTCGTATAGGCAATGTGCTTGTGTTGCGGTATTTGGAGGGCCGAAGTCTGTCCAACTCTTTTGGTAGTTGTGGCACTCTTTGGTCTGTCAATTTCCAAAATTGTGCCAAGACGTTTCCGGGTCGTCAAACAAAAGTTGATTTAAATGAAGCAATACCCGATTGGCGGTATTTCTGGTGCGACATGTTTGTTTCAACTGTTGTCACATTGCCGCTGACTTGCGCATTTTTATCAACCAGTACTTCACGGCGTTTTTGGCGTGTTGCTGGTATTTGTCGGTCAGCCACAGGGTGGGGTTGTCGGTCCAGCGTTGCGGATGGAAGTTGAGCATGGCCCGCTGGGGGAAACGCCCCTCCCGCACGGCCTCAATTATATCGAATGTGGTTCGGAAAACCAGACCGAAGTGATCTTCCACTTTGTCGCGCACGCTGACCGAACTGCCGTTCCAACGTCGCCCCGTATCGGTCATGTAGAACACCCGGCGGTAGTCAATATCGAAATAGGGCTCGCCGATAAGGCCATAGTCCCGGTACCGGTAGTGTTTCCACACGTCCTTGTTGTCGTAGGGCGAGCGCGGGCTGCCGTGCATACAAATCGTGCTCACAGGCACCACTCCGCGCAACTTGGCCAGGTGTTTTTCGAACAATCGAATCGCCTTGTGCGGATCGCCTTTAGCAAAATCCATATCCTCGTAGTGGTAACCCACCTCGTGGCCTAAGTCGTAGATGGCCTTAATCACGCCCTCGTCGTAGCTCTCTGGAACCATGCGAAAGTAATAGCTGCCCACGATGCCCTTTTCGTACTGGATACGGGCAAACTCAAGGCTGTGCAGCTTGCGGTCGTCCACGTCGTGACGGAGCAAAATGACCTTGTCCAACGGGGTATTCAGGTACTCCGTGAAGGTTTGAAACCGGTAACCCGCCGTTTTGAACGAATCGAGTAGGTCCCGGTAAGCGATAAGTGTAAAGTCGCGCATTTTTTTGCTGTTGGTTAGAGCGTGTTTAAATTTCAGTGCCGAGGCGAAAGCGAGCGAATTTTGTTTCAGGCAAGGCGAAATTTGCAGCCGTAGCCGGGTGCCTACGGCGAAAATTTCAACGCACCATGAAGCAAAATTCGCCGCTTGCAGCCCGGCGACTGAAATTTAAACACGCTCTTATTGGCCGGTGGCTATGAGCCAACAGCCATTAAAGCCAGGGACTGATAGTACTGGTAAGCTCGGCGCATACCCTCCAGCATGTGTACTTGGGGCGTATAGCCGAGTCCGCGTTTGATTTTTGAAATATCGGCTTTGGAGTGCTTCACGTCGCCTGGGCGTTCGGGGCCGTATTCAGGCTGGATGTTTTTGCCGGTGATCTGGCGCAACATCTCCACCATTTCGTTCAGGTCAGCCTGCTCGCCGCAGGCCACGTTGTACACTTGGTTGAGCGCGGATTTGTCTTCGGTGAACAGTGCCAGCTCGTTGGCGTGCAACGCGTTTTCCACGTATGTGAAATCGCGGCTTGTGGTGCCGTCGCCATTGATCTTGGGCGCTACGCCCTCAATGAACGCTTTGCAAAAAATCGGGATCACGGCGGCGTAGGGGTTGTCGGCGTTTTGGCGAGGGCCGAAAATGTTGAAATACCGTAGGCCGATGTATGGCAAGCCGTATGTTTTGGAAAATACCTCGGCGTACAATTCTGCGGCATACTTGCTCACGGCATACGGAGAAAGGGGGCGACCAATGCGCTCTTCCACCTTGGGCAGTTCGGGGCTGTCGCCGTAGGTGCTGGACGAAAAAGCCAGCACCACCCGGTCTACACCGGCCGCGTGGGCGGCGTGCAGGATGTTGACAGTGCCGCCCACGTTCACTTCGTCGGTGCGCATGGGGTTCTCGATGGAGCGTGGTACGGAGCCGAGCGCCGCCTGATGCGTTACCCTGTTTATGCCCCGCATGACACGGGTACACACGTCGTAGTCGCAGATGTCGCCTTTGACAAACTCGTATTTCGAATGCGGGAGAAATTCTTCCACGTTTTCGAAATACCCGTTGGAGAGGTCGTCCACCACGCGAACAAGACCTACTCGGTCGTCGCGAAGAAATTTCTCAGCCAAATTGGAGCCGATGAAACCAGCACCGCCCGTGATAAGTAAGTTGATTTTCATGCCGTTCAAGATTGGATGGTATTTGGATGCAGGGTTTCCGATTGAAGGGACGGGCGTGTTTTGCTGTTTTTTTGGTAGCGGTTCACGATGAAGTCGAAGTAGTACTGCGTGGCGTTCTCTTTGGTGGCCAAAAACGCTTTGCTGCGCTCGCGGTACGTGTCGCGTTTTTCCGCCAAAACCGTGTCCACCATCGCAAACACCTTGCCGGATTCGGAGGTGTTGAACACTAACCCGAACTGCTCCATCTCCTGGCAGTTGGGATCCACGAAGGTGCTGATGTACACACAGGGTGTGCCCAAAATACCGGCCTCTACGCCCGTGGTGGTGCCTTCGCTGACTACTATGGAGGCATAGTTCAACACGTGGTGGAACTTGTCGGGCGGCATAGTCAGGCAGTACTTTTTGAGATCGTCCGACACGCCCCGCTCGGAGGTAATGAACACGCGCATGCGCTCCGACAGTTTTTTCACGAGGCGTACCTTGTCATCGGCAGACATGCCCTTGTGGCCCACATCGTGTGTGGCGTTCCATGAAATGAACCGGATGATGGCGTACTCCTCGTCTTCTCGCACGCCCAACCACGAACGAATGGACGGATCGGGCGTGAAAAAATCGGGGTGCAAGTACGCAATTTCGTGGTAACTGTTGTACCGAATCTGCTTGGGGCCGAGGTTTTTGGGCAATACCGCTGGCGTGAGGATGGCATCCGTGAACGGGCGGTACAGGATTACCTGCTCGATATTGCCTGTATCCTCGATGGCGAGGTTTTTGGCACCAAGCAAAAACGCGGCGTGCGCAGCATAAGGCGTGCCGTGGCTAACAAACAGGTCGGGTTTGAACTTCAGCCCGGCGAGGAACATCTGGATGTCGTAGCGAACGAGGCCCCACAGCTTGCCGGGCAGGCTGCGGTAGTGTTTGCCGAAATTGACGTAAGGGAAGCCCTCGGCTTCCAACAAGTCGAGCTCAAACTCCTTGTCGCGGGCGGTGAAGAGCACCTCGTCGCCGTTTTTCATCAACAGGCGGGCCAAGTGTTTGAACAAATGCACGTGGGCGGGGTGCCCGATGTCGAAAATTACCCTCATTTTTGGGAATGATGAATGGTGAATGATGAATGATGAATCAGGGGGGATTAAAATTATGGGTGGTATCGTGAGCGTCTCACCAATCACATACACTCAGTCACTGGCTCATTAATGCCCCTCATTTTATTTTTTTGTACACTTCCAAGCCGAGTTTGCCCACCCGATACAAGGTCGGGTTGAGCACCATCTCGAATCGCCCATAGCACACCTCGTCGCCGCCAAACCGGGCCTTGAACTCCCGCACGCCGTAGTCTTCCTCGGGCCGACCGGCACCCATGAAGTCGAACTGCTCAAAACCGTGCTTCACACCATATTCTATAGGTGCCCAAGAAGCCAGAACACTGGGGTGTACCCCGGCGATGACTCCGTTTTCGCCGCACACATACCACTGATACAGCACTTTGTTTTTGTACGTCGGCCCGATGCTGCCACCCACTACTTTACCCTCGTATTTCACTACAAAAACCTTTGCTGCGGGCGATTTCCACATGTTCACGAACAGGTCGGGGCCGGGCAGGGGTTTTTTCACTTTTTCCCGGTACAGTGTTTCCAAAATACCGTACAGGCCGAGCACGTCGTCTTCAGTTTCGGCTTCTCCGACGGTAGCTCCGGCAGCCAGGCTTGTTTTGATTTGCCGGCGGCGGTTGCTGCTCAGGCGCCCGCGGGCGGTAACTTCGTCGTCGGTCTTGACCAAATAATTCAGGTGGGGGCGGAAACGGAACCCGCAGGCTTTGAAATCATCCAAGAGTTCGGTGCAGTCGAAGAAGTTGCGAAACTCAATGAAGATCGCCTTGCCCTGTGCGTGCTGTTTCAGTGCCCGAAGCAAGTTTCTTGCCATATCGCTCCGATCCGTGCCGGAATTTCGGGAAACTAACGGCCCGGCCCACACAATGAGCCGCCGCGAAAACCACGACTTCAACCCCCCGCCGTCCGATTGGATCACGCCCATGAGCGAGCCGATGATGACACCCCGGTCGTCAGTAGCGACAAGCAAAAATGGTTTGTACCCGCCTACGGTCTCGATGAAGCGGAAAAAAACGCTGCTCTGAAAATAGTTGCCGTTTGGATGTACATCCACGAAACGGTCGAGCGCCTCGGCGATACCGTTTTGCTGCATTTGAAGATACTCGGTGTACAGATTGACTTGCATGATTTTGAAGGTTACTGGTCAGTGGGTTTCTG
>JBEBHD010000168.1:0-12062 GCA_040080915.1 Saprospiraceae bacterium | reverse complement strand
GCGCGGCGGCAATTTTTGAACGCGCTCTTACAGACTCGCCCGGTGTAGACCGGTGCCGAATTGCCGGAATAAATGCCCCCGTAGTGCCGGGAGTACCGGGCTTGTGTACTTTTGCCCAAAACTGGAGGCCGGTAGATATTTGAACAATCAAACGCGCCGCAGCGCTCCTGTACCTGTTCATGACTGAAGACGCACAAACACCTTTCGATTCGACGGAAAGCCACTACCTGAAAGGAATTCTGGAGAACGATTTTCGAGTGCTGGACGACTTGTATGCCCGCTATCTACCTGGAATCGTGGCATTGGTTCGCAACCAGGGCGGCGCCTACGACGATGCCTGCGATGTTTTTCAGGAAGCCATTTTGGTTGTTTTCAAAAAAGCCTCCGATCCGGAGTTTACCCTGAATACCCCGTTCGGAGGGTACCTGTACAGCGTGTGCCGGTACATCTGGTGGCGGCAGCGAAAAAAGAAACACCGCTCAGCGGTCACTTTGGACGAAGTGGAGAGATTTGCAGTAGATGAAAACCTGGAGGCGACGCTCGTGGAAAACGAAAAGAAAAAACTGTTTCAGGAAAAATTGGCCGAACTGGGAAAAGAGTGCCGACAGGTCTTGCAGGCTTTTTTTGCCGGAACAGCCTTGAAGGCTATCGCCGGGCAGATGGGCTACACCGAGGATTATATCAAGAAAAAAAACAAAACCTGCAAAGAACGATTAGCCACGCTGGTGCGAAACGACCGACGTTATCAGGAACTCCGCTAACCAGCCTACTTGGATGTTATGACACCGCACAATATTGAACAAATTGAAGCCTACCTGAATGGCACGCTTGAGGGCGACGCACGCGCGGCCTTCGAATTGGCTATGCAACATGATCCGGAGTTAGCCGCCGAAGCACGCTTATACCGCGACATGGCAACTGCCCTGAACCCGACACCGACAGAAGATGCCCTGCGGGCAAACCTGAAACGCCTTGGCCGCCAACATGCGCCGTCCGAACCAATCGCCAGCCGGCGTATTGCCTTGTGGTGGTGGCTGGCCGGTGCCCTTGCCGTGTTGGGCCTGATCGGTTGGTTGGTTTGGCGAATGCCAGCGCCTGTCCCTGCAGACCACAGGAAAACGCCCGCCGACCAGCCTGTGGCACAAACACCGCTCCCGAGCAAGCCGCCGGCTGATGCCGGGAAAAAAACACCGCCACCTGCTCATCCGCCCAAGGCCCGCGAACCCCGTCTATTGGCTGCCGACTTCCGGCCCAACCCGCGGCTGGAAGCCATGATAAATACACAGTTCCGCGGCGATAAATACCAGTTCCAGATCAATCGGCCTGCACCTGGCACCAACTTGTCCCGGAAACAAAAACAGGTAGCATTCCGCCTCGAAGGCACGGTAGAAACCGATGTCCGGGAGATAAGCGCGCCGTTCCGGGTACTGGTTTTTTCCAACCTGCTGGAAGACTACGAGCAATTCAGGCCCGCCTACGCGGCCCGACTTTCCTTTGAAAAAACGGACCATGTTTTTTCTTTCCGTCTGGACGAACGGCTCGCGCTGGCCCCCGGGCTGTATTATTTCCTCATCGAGGATGAAGACAGTGGAATGGTTTTTCACGCGGGTAAAGTTTCGGTGTTCTGAGACTACTGCTCCACCAGAACAAACCCGGCCCATAGCGCCGGGTTGGGCGGTTGATTATGCAGTTCCCGCATCTTGTTTTGTGCTGCCTGAAATGCGGCGGGAATCGTTTTTTTGTTTTCCAGCCATTCCCGGTAAAACAAGTTCATGAATTCGTAGGTGTGCCGATCGGACACGCTCCAAAGACTCATCAACACATAACGGGCACCTGCAATTTTGAACCCGCGTTGCAGGCCATAGATTCCTTCGTTACCACGGAGTTCTCCCAAGCCGGTTTCACAGGCCGAAAGCACCACCAATTCCGTCCGGCTCAAATCCAATTGGGCTATTTCGTATGCCGTCAGGATCCCGTCTTCCCGTCCGGCAGGCGGGAATTCACCTTTCCAGACAGAATTGGCGCCAGCCAGCACCAACCCCGAGCGGATGAGCGGATGATCAGAGGACCGGAATCCCGGTGCCGAAGCCGTATCGGCATCCGGGAAAAAGAAACCGTGCGTGGCTAAGTGCAGCACCCGGGGTGCCGGTCGTCCGGCTGTTCCGATTTTTTTTAGCATCTCTTCCGTCGCTTTCTCCCCTTCGTACACTTCCGTCCGGAGACCGGAATGCCCCAAAACCGCTGCCACAGCTGCGGCTTCTTTTTTTGTCCAGTCCAAAAATGGCCAGGCGTTGTCGCGCAAGGAGCGGAAGGCATCGTTCAGGGCTAAGTTGCCGGGGGGGTCCGGCCTGTACTCCGTCCTGGTCGGTATCGGATCGGATGCGGCGTCTTCGGCAAGGTCGTAATTTATTCCGCCGAGAATGAGGGCCTCCTGCGATTCCGGCACCGGAGCCGGTGAGGCACGCTGCGCCACCTGACGCGTGGAGCCGAGGTTGTGCATGGCAAACCGGCTGCCGAATATTTCCGTTTCATTCAGCGGCACAGCGCCGAGGTTGATTCCGTGCAATAAACCTGCTGTGGAGTAAAACAGCGTTTTTACGCCGGTCAGATGCGGGGCAAGCGATTTTGCGATCAGGTTGTAAAGCCCGGCAGGGTTTCCTGCCTGGGGCAAACTGTATAATTGGCGGATTGCCTGAAGGTTGCCGACCGACTCGTGGCTGAACAAAGGGATAAACAGGGGTTGATCTGAGGTGCTCCGGATGAGCAATGCGCTGCAATACTGCCTATCTGGCATGTTAGGCGCTACATTTCGAAACTGGACAAACTCGATAGCCGCCTCATCGTCTTTCAGGCGGTACCGTATTTCTTGCCACCGGTATTTCGCCCCCGATCCGGGCAAGGGGCCGATCATCTGGACCAGGTTTTTTTCTAACAGATTGGCTTGTTCTTCCATGTCGGCGATGCCTTTCCTGGCAATTTCCGGTTTGGCATATTCACCGGCAAGCCTGCGGTGAAGGCCGACCCATTGGTCGTATGTTGCCCGGGTCGTCGAATCGGCGGCCCGAAGCGCTTTTTGAAGTTGAGTCTTGGATTCGAGCAGCGAATTTTTGTAATTCAGGATAAAATCGTACGCATTGGCGGACATCTTCGGTTCGCTCAAATGGTACTGAGAAAAGGAAAAAAACAGGTCGAGTTTATCCTTTTGGAGTGCTCGCAGGGCGAACAAGTCGCTTTCGGAGAAGTACCGTTCCGCTTGACGTTGAAACGAATCCATCAAATGGAGGCCATCGTTGTAATAGGCGATCGCTTTTTCGGTTTCGCCTGTATTCGTATAATAGAGGGCAAGGGACCAGATGACCTTATTGTGGTCAGGGTGCAGCGGACTCAGCGTTTTTTCGTTGAATGCTTTTGCTTGCAGCAAATAGTCTTCAACCCTGTCTGTTTTACCTGTCCAAAGATACGCTTCGGCCAGACCGTGCAGGGCTTTTGGGTATTGGTAGCTGCGTTTGAGGGCAATTGGTTCCTGCTCAAAAATTCGAATAGCTTCGAGATAAACTTTTTCTGCGTCGCCAAACCGCCTCTGTAAGAAGTACACGGAGCCGAGCATCATCAGCGTATTGGCGTATTGTGGATTATCGGTGCCATAAGCTTTCGCCCGGATGTCCTTGGACTCCAGGTAAGCACCCTCGGCCAGATCAGTGCGGCGAGTTTTTACATACAAAAGGCCAAGGTTAAACAGGATAGTGGCACATTTGGGATTATCCCTCCCCAGGCTTTCGCGATTAATTTCGAGAGCCTGTACTAAAATCGGTTCGGCCTCTTCGTACCGGCCCATGTCGGAGTACAAGCCGGCCAGGTTTTGGGCGGCGAGTGCGAAGTCCGGGTGTTTGTCTCCCTGAATTCGTTTTCGGGTCTGCCAAACTTCGTAGGATATCCGTTCAGCGGTTTCCAGTTTGGCGGTCCGGTGGTACAAGCTGGCCAGGATCGAACAGGCATTCAAAAAGGATTTATCTTCTTTCCCCAATAGCCGTTCTTTAATCTCCACCGCTTCAAGAATGAGCGATTCGCCAGCATCCATGCGCCCCGTCTGGATGTACAAGACAGTGAGTTGTTCCAGCACCCCGGCGTAATCAAGCGTTCCTTTTTCGAAGATGTTCAAACATTCCTTCAGATACGGTTCCGCTTTGTCCATCCTTTTTCGGTTCAAATACAGTATTCCCAAGCTGTAGACAGACTTTCCGTAGTAGGTATGTTGCAAGCCGTACAGTTCGGTAGCCAGTTGTTTGTGTTCAAGGGCATAGGTTTCCGCCTGATCAAACTGCCCCAACGCAAGCAGGCAATCGGTCAGTTGTTGCAGCGTATTCCTGTAAACCTCATTCCGTTTGCCGAGCTGTTGTTGAACGAAGGCTTCCGTTTGCATCAGGACAGGCAGTGCTTCCTTGGGTTTCCCTGCACGGAGTGACGCTTTTGCAATGGATAGCAAACTATCTGCTTCCTGCACGATGACAGTGGAATCAACCGTTTGCGCAACGGCTTCCATCGAACATAGCAACAACAGGGACAGGAATAGATTTTTCATACACACATGCTATTATTGGATGAGAACAAAACCGGCCCAAACTGACGGATTGAAGGGCTTGTCGAACATTTTACGCATCTGTTTTTGGGCCGACTGGTATGCTGTGGGAATGTCCTTGCCGCGCTCGAGCCATTCCCGGTAAAATGCGGTCATAAACTCATAAGTACTTTGGTCGGTGACATTCCACAAGCTCATCAGCACGTATTTGGCGCCAGCGAGTTTGAACGCGCGCTGAAGGCCAAAGACGCCTTCGTTTCCGACAAGGTCACCCAGGCCTGTTTCGCAGGCAGAAAGAACGACCAGTTCCGTCTCGCTCAGGTCGAGTTGGGAAATTTCATACGCCGTGAGGATGCCGTCTTCCTGTCCTCCCGGCAAAGCATTTCCTTTCCAGGCAGCGTTGGCGCCGGCCATAATGAGGCCCGATCGCATCAAGGGATGTTGCGAAGCCTGAAAACCGTTGGCGGCCGAAGAGTCGGGATCGGGAAAAAAATAGCCGTGGGTAGCCAAATGCAGCACCCGGGGCGAACGGCCGGATTGGCCGAGTTGCTTCAGTGCCGTCTCCGTGGCATCCTGTCCGGCGAATACTTGTGCCTGGCCTCCGGCGCGTTCCCAAATAGATTTGGTCGTTTCGGCTTCCCGGAGCGTCCATTCGAGGTAGGGCCAGTCATCGCCGCGCAGGGAACGAAATGCCTGGCCGAGGCTCAGTCCCTGTTTTTCACTGTGTCCCTGTTCGGTTGGCAGGCTGCCGACACCGGTTTCCGCCGGCGCATAGTCCACTCCGCCAAACAGAGCGGCATCCATCCCGGCAAACCCGCCTTGTTGCACAGGTGCGGCCACCTGACGGGTGCTTCCGAGGTTGTGCAGCACAAAACGGTCGCCGATGGTTTCGGATCCGCTCACCGGAACAGCGCTCAGATTGATGCGGTGCAACAATCCCGCCGGGGCGTAATAAATGGTCCGAACGCCGTTCAGATGCTGGGAAAGAAGTTTCCAAACGAGCGTATGCAAATTTGGCTGTGCGTTTTCCGGGGAAAATGCATACAGGTGGCGGGTAGCGCGCAGCGGCCCCAGTTCCTGCGTCGAAAACAACGGGACGAACAGCGGGCGCTCCCACTCCGGACGCAAAATCAGGGCGCTGCACATGGGGGTTTTCGTTGCCGGGAAACCGGTGCCAGTGCGTTGGTAAGCCACAAATTCGATGGCGGCTTCGCCGGGCCGGAGCCACTTGCGCACCTCTTGCCAATCTGGCCGGGTTTCGGAGGCAGGTAAATGTCCGAGTCGCTCGGTCACGGTTTTTTCCAAGGCATTGGCCTGTTCTTCCAGCGTCGCCAGCGTCGTTCGGTAGGCTAAGGGTTTGGCATATTCTCCGGCGATGCGGCGGTGAAGACTCAGCCAATCCAGGTACACGTTGCGGGTATCCGGGTCCGCAGCCTGCACGGCTTTTTTCCACTTAATCCGGTTTTCGAGCAAGGCGTTTTTGTAGTGCAGGGAAAAGTCGAATGCTTGTGTCAGAAGCCCCGAACCGGCAGGATAGCGGTGTACATAGGTGTAAAGTTTATCCTGTTCGGAGTGGCGAAACGCATGCAAGGCCAGCAGGTCGTTTTCGGAAAAATAGCGCTCGGCTTTCTGAAAAAACCGGTCGCGGAATTCAAGTCCTTCCCGGAAAAATCGGGTCGCCTGCGCGGTATCGCCCGTCTGGGCGTAGAAGTCTGCCAGCGACAAAATGAAGGTCAGGTAATCGGCATGATCGGTTCCCAGCATTTTTTCACCAAGCTCCTTTGCCTGCCGCAGCAAAGGCTCGGCTTCGGCAGTTTTGCCTTGCTGCCAGTAGGTGTCTCCCAGTTCATATACTGTGTTGGGATACCGGATATGCCGTTTTTGCGGGTCGCTTTCCAATTCGTAAATCCGGAGGGCTTCGGTCAGCACCGCTTCGGCATCCGCAAACCGGCCAGCGTTGGTGTACAGTTTGCCGAGGATTGTCAGGGTAACGGCATACTGGGGATTGTCTGGCCCGAACGTTTTTTTTCGGATGTCCAGCACTTCCCGGAACAGCGCTTCGGCAGCATCATTGCGGCCTGTTTGCAGGTACACATTGCCGAGGTTGCCAAGCGTGATGGCGTATTTGGGGTGGTTGGGGCCGAGTTGTTCGAGTATAATCCCTTTGGCATCCAGGTACAGCGGTTCGGCTTCAGCAAACCGGCCCATATCGGCGTACAAGGCAGCGAGGTTTTGCAAGGACTGGGCATAGTCGGGATGTTTCGTGCCCAGTACTTTGGCGCGCAATTCCCGGGATTCGAGGTACATCTTTTCAGCCTTTTCAAACTCGGCCATTTGTTTGTACAACGTCGCCATGTTTGTCAGGGCATTCATGTACGTAACGGATTCTTTCCCTCGCAGTTTTATGTAAATGGCCAGTGCTTCCTGGCCAGGTGCTTCGGCCGCTTCGAGACGCCCGGTCTGGATATACATGATAACCAGGGAGTTGAGGATTCCGCCATTTAATTCGGAGCCTTTTTCTGCGAATTTCAAACAGGACATGAATTGTTTCTCGGCTGCATCAAACCGCTTGCGCTCCAGCTCCAGCAGCCCCAACCGGTATAAGGATTCAGCGTGCTCAGGACTGCCTTCCCCAAAAATTGACACGGCCAAATCCCTGGCTTCCGAAAAATACGGTTCGCTTTGATCGAATTTTCCGGCCCGGACGGCGCAGATTCCCTGGCCATGCACTGCTTTCCAGTAGTATTTGTTGTGGGTGCCCAAATGCTGTCGGGACAGTTCCGCCATCCGGTTGTAAACCAAGCCGGCATCAGACATTTTGCTGTTGCTGAGGAATTGTAGGCCCAGCGTGCGCAGGCTGTCCAGTTCCTGGTGCAGGGCGGTAGTATCCGTGGTTTGGGCGGCGGCCCTGGCCAACAAAAGGAATGCGGCAAGTAATGTGACAAGGTGCTTCATAACAGAATGACAATATTCACCGGAGATAAACCTCCGGTTATCGAATCAGTGGGCAGGATGCAAAGTAGGCAAGGGGTATCAAATCCGCTTGCCCTATTGCGCAGGCAAAGGTAGACAGGTGTAAGGGAAGGATTCAGACCAACCATAGGGGACAATTCGGACATTTTTAGGGGGGCAATTCGGACATTGGCACGCTGCCACAGCACTTCGGTCAAGAATCCGAAGGCCGCAAAAGGGCAGGATTTTGTTCGTAACTTTGCAGCATTTAGATTCTTAAATGGAAAAAAGATTCAACATCACGGGCACCTGTTTCCCGGAACGGCATTACATGGCTGATGTCTCCGCCAAATTCAATACGGCGCTCCGGCTGGTGATGAATGGGGAATATTTCGCCATCAACCGCCCCCGCCAATACGGCAAAACGACCATGTTGGAAGCGCTCAGCCGGGAATTGAGCAAATCGGACGAGTGGCTCGTGTTCAAAATCAGCTTCGAGGGCATCGGCAGCACGCCATTTGAAAATGCCCCCGCCTTCTGCGGCACCTTCCTCCGCTTGTTGGAAACGCAAATGAAAAATTGGCATCATGACGATTTGGCGGCATTCCTGAAAAACGAGTCCGGGCATGTTAAAACGATGGAAGAACTTTCCGCAAGCGTCACGGCATTTGCCCATGAGACCGGCCGGAAACTCGTCCTGCTGATAGATGAGGTGGACAAGAGCAGCAACAGCCAAATATTCCTCGATTTCCTCGGGATGCTCCGCAACAAATTCCTCAACCGTCACGAATGGACTGACCACACCTTCCACTCCGTCGTACTCGCCGGGCTGCACGATGTCAAGTCGCTCAAGTCCAAAATCCGCCCCGACGAAGATGCCAAGTACAACTCGCCGTGGAACATCGCCTCCGATTTCGACGTGGACATGAGCCTGCAGCCCCACGAAATCGTCCCGATGCTCGAAGATTACTCGCAGGAACGGGGTGTAAAAATGGATGCCCCCGCCATCGCCGATGCCTTGTTTTTTTACACTTCCGGCTACCCTTTCCTCGTCAGCGCCCTCTGCAAAATCACCGACGAAAAACTTCTGCCCGAAAAAACCGAGCAGACCTGGACGCTCGAAGACATCGAGACAGCCGCCAACCGCCTCGTTAAATCGGAGCGCAGCAACACCAATTTTGACAGCCTCATCAAAAACCTCGAAAACGACCCCGACCTGTACGACCTGACCTTCCGCTTAGTCATTGACAACGAGGCGTTCAGCTTCAACGTACATGACCCATTAATTTACAAGGGTATCCAGCACGGCATCTTCCGCAACGGCGGGCGCCTGCATATCCACAACCAGATTTACTTCGAAATCATCAGCAATTACATGGTGTCCAAATTGCTGACCCAGGGCAAATCGCTCGACCTGCAAACCGCCGACCCCTACCTGATGCCCGGCAATGTGCTGAATTTTGAAAAAGTGCTCCTGAAATTCCAGCAACTGCTGCGGGAGGAGTACAGCCGCAAGGACAAGGACTTTTTGGAGCGATACGGCAGGCTGCTTTTCCTCGCTTTTCTGAAACCCATCCTCAACGCCAAGGGCTACACCTTCAAGGAGCCTGAAATCTCCGAAGAGCGGCGACTCGACATCGCCGTCACGTTTTACCAGCACAAATACGTGGTGGAACTGAAAATCTGGCGGGGCGAAGAAGCCCACCAAAGAGGCATCGCACAACTCGCCGCCTATCTCGACCGTCAGCACCTCGCCGAAGGCTACCTCGTCATCTTCGACCGCAGGGGCGATAAAACCTGGAAACACGAATGGATTACCATCGAAGGAAAGCAGGTGTTCGCCGTTTGGGTATAGCCTCACCGCCCCTCTTGGCCTTCGATTTTCCGCAGCAGCCTCGCCCTCGTTTTCCGCACCGGATGGACGCTGCCGGCCTGCTGCACGGGCGCTGCGTCGGGCAAGTACAAGGGCGAAAAGGTGCGCGGCGTGTTCACGTTTTATGCGAGGGTGGAGTTCGTGGACCAGAAAATCCTGCAATACGGTGGGCGTGTGCCGAATAAAAAAAGCCCCCCGGCGCTTCTGCCGGGGGGCATAAATATCAAAACACGCTTCAATGTTTTCAGAAACTGTGTGGCTTATTCATCAATTGCCGCAGCCACCAGATACGGTTACATTGAACATGCAATTGGCTGTATCGCCTGAGTTGGAATCCGTAACAGTAAGTTTTATTGTTACTGTGCCGGGGTTGACGATGGTGCCCTGTGGCGGTGTTTGTACCACCGTGCTGGTCGCACAACCGGTGCCGGAGACACGTGCCAGCGCCGTATAATCCGGAATGGCACCTTGGCAGCTGGAATTGGTTGAAATGACGGGAACAGAAGCCGGGCAGGTAACGGTGAGTGGACCGGTGTCTGAACTGCCACAACCGCAATTGCCGGGAGCGGTTTTGTTGGGGTCGTTCGGGCAGCCGTCGTTGCAGTCGGCAGTACCGTCGTTGTCAGTGTCCGTGTCCGCTACGCCGCAGCCGCACTGGCCGGGGGCGGTCTTGTTCGGGTCGTTCGGGCAGCCGTCGTTGCAGTCGGCTGTGCCGTCATTGTCGGTATCGGTGTCGGCTACGCCGCAGCCGCAGATGCCGGGAGCGGTTTTGTTCGGGTCGTTCGGGCAGCCGTCGTTGCAGTCGGCAGTGCCGTCGTTGTCGGTGTCAGCGTCGGAAACGCCGCAGCCGCAGATGCCGGGGGCAGTTTTGTTCGGGTCGTTGGGGCAACCGTCGTTGCAGTCGAGTGTGCCGTCACCGTCCGTGTCCGTGTCGGCAACGCCACAGCCGCAGATTCCGGGGGCTGTTTTATCCGGGTCGTTGGGGCAGTTGTCGCAAGCATCACCAACGCCGTCACCGTCAGCATCGGCCTGGTTGGCGTTGGCGTTGTTTACACAGTTGTCTTCTTCGTCGCAAATAGCGTCGCTATCGGCATCGGCACATGCTGTTTGGCAGGCTGAATTCCGTAAAAATGGATAATCGTTGCCGTTGTCAATATCCCAGATGGTCGTGAAATTCCAGCTCAATCCTCCGGTTTGGTAGGTGGATTGTTGTTTCATTTCGGTTGTGGTTTTGCCATAATTGTTCGTATTACTGCCGGTATCACCGCCTGGCCCGGTTCCTACCGGGACAAATCCCGGATTGAGTGTACTGTTGTAAATGCATTTGGATACAGTTCCATTGAAATTGCGCCCAACGACACCGCCCTTATGCCGGGAAGTGGCGCCAGTAATGGTGCCGGAGAAATAACAATTGTCTACGTTGTCCCGATTGAACCCGAGGATGCCTCCGATTTCAAAACCTGTTCCGACGATTGTGATAGCGACAGAACTGTGGCAGTCCCTCAGATTTCTGGTGCCATCATTGGAGCCAAAATTTCCACCGACGATACCCCCGACACCGAAAGATCCCGAGATCGTTCCGCTCGATGAACATTCTGTGATATGCCCGTCGGTATTGTTGGCGCCGCCGCTCATTACGCCGGCTATTCCACCCAGCGATTCGACTCCAGTCATGTTTACCACGGCACAGCATCGGTTCATGGAGGCAGTTGTTTGGCCGACTATGCCGCCCATGACAGCGCCTCCAAATTGGATCTGCTCATACGTCATGGTACCCTCGTAGTAGCAACCCGTAATCTGACCGGTTATACCCCCAATCAATCCGGCAATACCTCCGATAAACCTCCACCCGAACATCGTAGCGGTGCTGGTGCAATTCGAGATTGCACCGGAAGGGCTGGTGGCATTGCCTACAAGTCCGCCGACGTTCGCGTGCCCGTCCACGTAACCGGAAACGCGACAATTACTGACCGGGCAGGCCGTGGTTATGCTTCTGGCGTATAGTGTGCCGACATGGTCGTTTCCAACAACATTGACATTTACAAACCGCATATTGTTGAACGTGGCTGCCCGGACTACGCCAAACATCCCCTGGTCATTGGTGGCCGGCCGGTTGATGTGCAGGCCGGTGATCGTATGATCCTGGCCGTTGTAGGTGCCGGTAAATTGCGTTACTGTGGTACCAATGGGGTTAAAACCCTGTCCACTGTTCCAGCCCGAGGACGACGTTGCGTCAATGTCTGAAGTCTGGATGTAACGTTTTGACCATTCCGCGCTGTTTTGGGTGATCCAATACAGGTTATTGAGCGTGGCTATTTGATAGGGATTGCCAGCCGATCCGTCTCCGATTGCCGGTGGGGTGGATACTTGTGCCATAAGCTGTGGGGCGCTTACCCCAAACAGCAGAATTGTCAGATAGAAAGCAACAAACTGCGCAAATACAGCCGATGCGTGTTGTGCAGGCTGATGACCTGTGAGGGGCATTTTTTTTTGTGTAAGTTGAATTTTCATGATAAAAAATTGAAAGTGATTAATGTGTATTTAATGCAACCGCCCCTGAGAGCAGGGCTGCTTCGTTCTACAATAACTCCTTAACTTTGCTGGAAATATGAGCATACATGGAAAAGACATTGATTGATTTTTTATCAGAACTAGAGGATC
>JBEBHD010000167.1:0-12067 GCA_040080915.1 Saprospiraceae bacterium | reverse complement strand
GGGCCGCAGAGAGCCGCTTGGTGAAAACACCAAGCGGGGCGGCACCATTTGCCACATGAATCATCTATACCTCGCGTCGCCAAGTTTTCAGCATGAAAACCAATACGTCATGCTGAAAACTTGGTGACGCGAGGTAACTTTCGGCGCCGTGGGGCAGCAGGCGCTCGCGGTGCAGCAGAAACAGGAAGCGCCACAGGTGCTCGTCCTGATCCAGTTGGGTGATGTGGAAATACTCGTAACGGCCCTGATCCTGGGCGTGGTAGAGGCGGATTTCGGTGAAATTGCTGACGATGACCCAGCGGCAGTCGCCCCCTACCTTGGGCACATAACTGAACGCCTGCTCCACGGGCGTGCGTTTGTCGTTTTTGCGGTTTTGGGGCCGGTCAAGGTCGGTGGTAGCGCCTTTCAGTTCGATGACGGCGATGGTTTTCCGGCCTTCCGGGGTAAAGAAGCCGAGGTAGCCGTCGGCGCGGGTGCTGTCCGTTTCGGTGGTTTGTTCGTAGTCGAGTTCCCATTCGTCCCGGCCGATCTTGCCCCGGTAACCGAGGCACCCGACGAAGAGGGTGTTGAGGAACTCCTTTTGCAACTGGATTTCGCTCTGTTTGATAATTGTGCCGTTGTGGTAGGAAATTTGCCAGTCGGCAATGTGCTGCCGCACGGCGGCCAAGTCGGGTACTTCGCCTTGGAGGTCGAAGTGCTTTCCGACCTCGCGCAGGTATTTGATCGTGAAGATTTCGCGGTGCTGCATGGGGCGAAGGTAGCCATTGCCTTTGTTGTTGCCAACGGGTCGAAACCAATCACTCACTCAGCCCCAACCGCCCGTCCTCCCCCTCCGTTAACTTCCCCTCGTCCAGCAGGTACATCAGTACTTTTTCCGCCTGCTCCCGCTGCCGAGGTGAAAATGCAGCAATCAGCTCGTCAGCGCTGCTTTTTTTACGCTCCAATACGGTTATGATCTTGGTTTCCAGCGCCTCGAACACGTCCTCCGGCACCTCGGAATCGTTGCGGCCCGTACACACATCGCAGATGCCGCAGGGTTTTGCGTCGTTTTGGCCGAAATAGGCCAGCAACTGACGGCTGCGGCACTTGCGCGTTTCGGCATAGCGGATGGCTTCTTCGGTGCGGGCCTCCGCTCGTTGCTTGCGAAAATTGAAGCGCTCGATGTCAATGGTCAGATTTTCGGCTGCCACGCGCTCGTGCGTGAAGGTCAGGTGTGGCTGGTTCTGAGCGGGTTGGTAGTCAAGGATGCCCTCTTTTTGAGCTGCCAACAGGGTCTGCTCCACAGCCTCCGTTTCCATTTTGGCGTACCGGGCCAGCGACGGAACGCTGATCTCCACGTAGTCGCGCTGCACGCCGGGATAGGCCCGAAGCAGGACTTTGGTCACCTTGTCGGCCTGCTTGTTGCGCAACTGATAGTCGTACAACGCTTCCCGGTTGGCAGAAATAAACACCCTTGGCATAGCACCCGACGCATCGGAAAGTGCGATCCAGCCTTCTTGTTCGAGCAATTTCAGGGCAGCAAAAGCAGGCCCCTGATCGAACTTGTAGGTCAGGCAAAAGTGCTGCAAGTCAAACGGGATGCTCTCGCCCAAGCCGCCGCCAATGGCCAACTGGGAAAGGCTGCCCAAGGCCTGATACACCCGGCGGACGAGTTCCATTTCCGGGTAGGCTGTTTTTAGGTGAAAGCGAAGGGTGTCGGCATCGCCGGGGGTGTACAGCAGCACGGCGTACGATTTTTTTCCATCGCGGCCACCGCGGCCAGCCTCCTGAAAGTACGCCTCGAGGTTGTCGGGCAGGCTGAGGTGGGCTATAAGGCGCACGTCGGGTTTGTCTATGCCCATGCCGAAGGCGTTGGTGCAAGCCATGACGCGGGTTCGGCCACTGATCCAGGCCTCCTGTTTTTGACTGCGCTCCTCCATACCAAGGCCAGCGTGATAAAAATCTGCACTGATGTGCTGCTCCTGCAGGAAGCGGGCAATTTCCTTCGTTTCGCCGCGGCTGCGCAGGTACACCAACCCGCTTCCGGGCACACTGCGCAGGATGTCAAGCAGTTTTTCCCGTTTTTTGGTCTCGTACAACACGGAGTACGACAGGTTCGAGCGCTCAAAACTCTGCTGGAAAACATTGGCTTGCCGAAAGCCGAGCTTCCCCTGGATGTCAAGCACCACCTCCGGCGTGGCGGTGGCGGTCAGGGCCAGCAAGGGCGTTTGCGGCAGCAGTTTTTGGCGAAACTCGGCGATTTGCAGGTACGGCGGGCGGAAATCGTAGCCCCACTGGCTCACGCAGTGGGCCTCGTCCACAGCCATCAGGTTGACCTGCATCCGTTTTACGCGCTCGACGGCCAGATCGGTACGCAGCCGCTCCGGGCTGAGGTAGAGCAGTTTGTACGAGCCGTTGCAGGCGTTTTCAAAAATAATGTCCAGCTCCCGGCGGCTCATGCCCGCGTAGATGGCGGCCGCCGGTATGCCGCGCTGTTTGAGTTGCGCGACTTGGTCTTTCATCAGGGCGATGAGCGGAGAAACAACGAGGCATAGACCTTCGCGGCACAATGCGGGCACTTGGTAACAGACGGACTTTCCGCCGCCAGTGGGCAGCAACGCGAGGATGTCGCGCCCGTCCAGCACCGAACGGATGATGTCTTCCTGAAGCGGGCGAAAGGCCGGGTACTTCCAGAATTGTTGGAGGATGGTTAGCGGCTCGGTCATGTTTTATTTTCAAAAATCTAAACCGATCACCACCCCGGTCCGGTGATGTTTCTCCCCAAAAAAGCCAACGGCCACGTCCACGTGCAGAATCCGAAACACACTGGCACCAATGTTGTACAGCCCGAAACTGGCTTCCCAGTAGGGCAATTTGGAGTTCGTTGCGTCGGCTTGGGCGGCGTACTTGTCAGCGTAGTAAAACCCAAATCCTATCGCTTCTTTCCAGCTCAATTTTCGCAGCAGCGGCAGCCGGTCCCATATCCAGCCGTTGAAGTGGTGGCGCCAGTGCGCGTATCCGTATGTGCCAGCCGTACTGAACTCGTAGTAGGGCAGCAGGAAAAAGCCGCGCCCGTAGTTGTTCGGGCTGCCGAGGATGGTCTGATTGCCCTTTGGATGGTAGAAGTCCATGAATTCGATGCGCTCTTTCCCCAAAAAGGTGCCGCCGCCGAGCATCCACTCGCTGTAGCCGAGCAGCCCGAGCTGCAGGTCGTTTTGCGCGAGCCGCACCTGCACAAGGTCGAAGTCCATCTCGCTGCCAAACACCCCCGGGATGGCTTTGGTGTAGTGCAGCGTCAGTTCCGGCCACTTGGAACGGTGGTACGCCCGAAACTCCGGGTAGGAGCTGTACGTCTCGCCAAAGCGAATACGTGCGCCGAGTTCTACCGTAAACGTGCGGTTGGGGTTGAAAAACGGCTGTTCAGGTTCTGCTGGAGGCACGGGCAAGGGCGCGTTGGGGGCGTACTCACGGTCGCGGCGCAACAGGCTGTAATCGCTGTGGTTGACCAATGCGCGGCGTTCGGCAAACTCCCCGGCCAGCTCGAGACGTAAGCCGGGAGCCACATTTTGGGCCACTTTGGCTCGCGCAAACGCCTTTTCGTACAGTTTCATGTAGTTCTTTTTCTCCAAAACGGAGTACAGCAGGTTGGGCAGCTCACCGATTTGGCCCTGCCGGTCGAACTGCTCCACCGCCACGCCGCCCGCTATTTCGGCGTTGGTGTAAAAGAAGCTCTCGAAACGCCGCTCGAGACGTATGCTGCCGCGCAGGCGTTTTTCGGAAAAACCATAGTTGAGCACGCCATCAAGCTCCCAATAGCGGGAACGCTGCTTGCCTTCACTCTGGCGCCAGGTCGGCGTGAAGTTTAGCAACCAGCCCTGCACAGCGTTGAACTGAATGCCCTCGTATAGCGCGGGATAGGAAATGCGGGATTTTTTGTACGAATTGCGCCACGTGTAACCGAACAGCAGGTTCATCGGCTTGAAACTGTTGCGCTTGCGATCAATGCTGTCCAAGTAGGCCTTGGATTCCCAGATCGTTTCCAAACTGTCTTTTTTCACATAATCGCCAGCCTCTTCCGCCGTAAGCGGCACGGGACGAACGGTGCTCCAGTAGGTTGAATCGCGCTCGTTTGCCTCTTTTTCGATCCGAAACTGTTCGCGCCCGAAAAACTCGGGGCCGAACTGCGGCTTCAGGTTGTAGTTGGAAAAAATACCGTTGAAAAAACCCGCGATCTTGAAGCCGAATACGGCAAACGTGTACCCGGTGTTTTGCGACAGCAGGCACCACTCGTCCGGTTTGTTCACCGGCACAAATTGCTGGCGGATGTTAAGCGTGTCCAAAATGGGCTGCTGGATGGATTTGCCGGTCAGTTTCAAGTCCACACTGGCGAGATTCCACCAGTCGTCCACGATGTACAGGTGACCGTGAAACGTGGGCGACTCTTCGCGCTTGGGCGTGACTTCTATTTTATAAATATTGTAGCCGTTTTCGTCCGTGTAGCGCCCTTGCAAGCGGAATTCGTAGTAGGAAAAGGCGTTGTCGGCCAAAGGGGACAAGATGGTGCGCTGTACCTCGAGGTGTTCCTCGTACAGGTTGAAATTGGTGAGTGTGGCGCGGTTGACGCTGAATCCGTTGGAGTTACCGCTGACCTTGCTCGACACCATGATTTCTTTGGTGCGGGCGGGGTCGGTCTTCACGTACAGTTTGGATACCGACTCGGACAGGTAGATCACGCCCGTTCGGTTGGAATCGAGGATGCCGCCCATGTCGCCCACTTCCTGACCGAGTACTTTTTCAGGTGCGGAGAGCAATTTGTTAAACCCCTTGATGTACGTGTCGCACGAATACTCGGCGGTTCGTTTTTTGTAGTACTCGCGCTTGGCTATGGCCTTTCGCATGATCGGGTAAGCCGGGTCTTCAGACGTGATGACGACCTCCGACAGTTGCAGGTCGCTGGCCTCTAAGCGCACATCAAGGCGAACAGGTTTGCTCGCTATCACTATTTTTTCGACCCTTTGTTTGTAGCCTATGTATTGAAAAACAATGTCGTAGGTGCCGGGCTGTAAGGCAATCCGGTACTCACCGTCGGAGTTGGCCACGGTGCCGTTGGTGGAATGCAGGGCGTAAACAGTGGCGTAGGGCAACGGTTCGCCTGCCTCATCCAGTACGGTGCCCGACAATTGGGCCAGGGCAGGCAGTGGCATAGCGGCAATTGCCGCCGCGAACAGTCGGATCAGGTTGTACATGCGGTAGTGTTGTGTTTTGTTTTTCATAAAAAATTTCTCAAAAGAAGGGCAACGGCCACCGGGCAAAGGCCCAACTTTGTGTTTTCTGGGAAAAATGGATCTGCTACACCGTTTCAACGATTTCGCCGAACACCGGGGCCTGCTGGACGCAGGCTCGCACGTACTGGCTGCCGTCAGCGGGGGCGTGGACTCGGTGGTACTGGCCCATTTGCTTGGGCAAAGAAAGCGGCCTTTTGGCATTGCGCACTGCAATTTTTGCCTGCGCGGCACGGAATCCGACGGCGACGAGGCGTTCGTCCGGGATTTGGCAGAAAAATGGGGCGTGTCGCTGTTTGTTCGCCGTTTCGACACGCAAAAATACGCCACCGAAAACGGCCTTTCCATTCAAATGGCTGCACGGGAATTGCGCTACCGCTGGTTTGAGTCCACTCGGGAATCGAATGGTTTCGACTGCATCGCCACTGGGCACAACCTGAATGATTCGGTGGAAACGACCCTGCTGCACATTGCACGAGGTACTGGTCTGACTGGCCTCGGCGGCATGCCCGACCGAAACGGAAACGTAGTACGCCCGTTGCTTTTTGCCACACGCGCTGACATCCGAAATTATGCCGCAGCAAACGGCCTGTCGTGGCAGGAAGACAGCAGCAACGCCGATGTGTACTACGTCCGAAACGCCGTCCGGCACCGCTTGCTGCCTCAGTTTGAAAACCTGAACCCGGCCTTTTTGGCGAATGCCGCCGAAACCCAGCGCCGCGTCCGTGCCGCCGATGCCAACCTCCAGCACTTGCTTCGCGGGCTGCTCGAAAAGACCGACGACACGGGCGTTTTTTGCTTGCGCAAAACCGCGCTCGCGGCGCTGCCCTCCCTGCCCGATGCCCTATTCGACCTGCTCCAGCCCCATGGGTTCACAGGCGATCAGGCCCGACAAATGGCCGAGGGTTTGCACCACACCGGCTCGGAGTGGCACGCCCCGTCCGGCTACCGACTCGTGGTGGACCGTGACGTGCTTTTGCTGACCGACCAAGCGGCGGCCGAGAGTGAAAGTGTGCAGGTACAGGCTGATGATCTGCTGGTGCGCACGCCCGACGGCGGGCGACTGGCGTTGATGCCGGCGGTGCCCGGAGCAAGTTGGCCAACCGAAGACTCGACGGTGGTCGTGGACGCGGATATTCTCCGGTTTCCGCTACTTTTGCGGCGTTGGAAACCCGGCGATGCGTTTCAACCGTCGGGAATGGCTGGTAAAAGCCAAAAACTTCAGGATTTTTTTACCAACAAAAAATTGTCACGCTTGGAAAAAGAGCAGGCGTGGGTGCTGGAGGATGTTGAAAAAAGAATCGTGTGGATTGTCGGCATGCGCCTCGACGAGCGTTTCAGAGTCAATGCCGAATCTTCTAAACTACTGAAATTGAATTGGACAAGACACTGATTGAGCGCGTGCGAGTGCACGTCCGCTGTGCTGGGGAGCCGTGGTGGTTCGCTTTGCGCCTTTTTGCCTTTTGGCTCCTGTTTTTTGCTTTTTACCGGGCCTTGTTCGTGGCGTGGCAGTTCCCGATTTGGGGAAAAACCGGCCCTTGGCCGGCGTTTTGGCACGCTGTGCCGCTGGACCTGAGTACGGCTGGCTACTTGGTCGTGGTGCCGCTGTTGGCCTGGTACCTGGCCATGCTCGGCAATACGACTACCCGGCGTGTGCTGCGCACGGTGTTTTCGGTTTTCTACCTCGGTGTTATCCTCTTTTTTGTGCTGGCCTTCTCCGCCAACGTGTTCATTTACGCGGAATGGCACACTCCGCTCAACAGCCGGGCGCTGGAGCATTTCCGAACACCCGGGGCGGTGCTGGACTCGATGTCGCTGCCTTTCAAAATCGGTTCTTTTTTTTTGTACACCACCTTGTGTTGGGGCTGGTGGCGGATTTTTAGAAAAATAGTAGGCGACCTGCCGGATCATGTGGAGCGGTCACTGGTACACATCCCGTCGGCTCCGGTGCTGCTGGGGTGCTTGTTTTTGCTGATTCGGGGCGGGATGGGAAAGATGCCGATCAACGAAAGCGCCGTGTACTATTCGAGCCACCCGATGGACAACCACGCGGCAACCAACACCGCTTGGCACTTGATCCACAGCGTGATCGAGGCACGCTCCACGATCAACCACTACCGTTGCAGCGATACCGATACGGCCCTCCGCGAGACAGCCAAGCTGCTCACCCCGACAATGGCCGATTCCACCTCCGTATCCTGGCTGGCTACCCGGCCCGGTCAGCGCCCGAACGTGGTGATCATTATTTTGGAAAGCATGACCGCTCAGGTGGTGGAGGAGCTCGGCGGCGAAAAGGGCGTGTGCCCCAATCTGAGCAAATTAGCGAAAGAAGGACTGTCGTTCAGCCGGTGCTACGGCAGCGGTTACCGCACGGACCAAGGCTTGGTTTCTGTGCTGGCGGGCTTCCCGGCCCAGCCCGACCAATCGGTGATCCTGCACCAGGACAAGGCCAACAAACTGCCCGGCTTAGCCAAAACCATGCACAAGGCTGGTTATTCAACCGCGTTTTTTTACGGTGGCCAGCTCACGTTTGCCAACATGGGTTCGTGGTTGTACAGTCAGCAGTTTGACCAGATCATCTCGATCAAGGACTTTTCCCGCGCCGAGATCACGCAGCTCTGGGGTGCCGACGACGTGACAATGTTGAACAAAGTAACCTCATCACTTGGGCAAATGCAGCAGCCGTTTTTTGCCACGGCACTCACCCTGAGCCTGCACCAACCCTACGATGTGCCGTATCAAAGTCGTTGGAACGGTGTCACCGAGCGCGAAAAATTCTTGAACTGCGCCGCCTTTGCCGACCACGCCATCGGTGCTTTTTTCCAAAAAGCGGCCCAAGAAACGTGGTTCGGAAACACCGTATTTGTGCTTGTGGCCGACCACGGGCACTTGCAGCCGGATGGCTTCAACATGGACTCGCCCCGTGCCCGGCAGGTTCCGCTCATCATCGCCGGGCCGCTCGTCAGCCCGGATTGGCGGGGCCGGGTGGTGGACAAAATCGGCAACCACCACGATATCCCGGCCACGCTGTTGCAAGCGATCGGTTTGCCCAGCACGGACTACCGGTGGAGCAAAAACCTGCTTGTTGCCGGTGCCGCCGATTTCGCCTACTACTCCAACGAGAATGGTCTTGGCTGGGTCACGCCCACAGGGGCAGGCTTTTTCCCCTTTGCCCAAAAACAGTGGAAACTCTATTCGGGAAGTATGGAACCGGAAAACGAAACGGCGGCACGGGCCTACCTCCAGGTTTTGTACGACGAATATTTGGGGTTATGAGGGCATGAAAACCTCGGCCATCATGCAGCGGGCACTGCCACCGCCATAGGTTTCTATGGTGTCAATGGGGGCGTGCAGTAATTTGGTGTGGCGTTCCAAGACCTGTACCTGTGCGGGCAAAAGCGACCGAAATGCCTGTTCGGACATAACCAACAGGGTCTCGTCGCGGTTGTTGCGCACCTGGAGCATATTTCCGGCGAAAGCGTTCATCTGGTCGAGCGAAATGCGGACGATTTCCTTGCCGGTTTCCCGAAACGTGTGCTCCACGCGCTGACGCTCCTCGGTGTCGCGCACGGTGTCGAGGCAAATCACCACGAAGGTTTCGCCCATAGCCATCATTACGTTAGTGTGGTAAATGTCCTGACCGCCAGCGTCCACGGCGCGAAAAACGACTTTTTGGTAGCCGATGACCTGGCAAAGTTCGTCCAACAGACCCGCATCGGTACGTGGGCTGAGGCAGGCGTATGCCAGTCGGTTCTGGTGGTCGAAAATGATGCTGCCCGTGCCTTCGAGAAAACGGTTTGTATCCTCGTTTTTTTCCAAATGCACGCGTTTCTGTACTCGGAAACCGGCATCAAGGGCCACTTGCAGCACGGTTTCGTCGCGTTCGCGGCGGCGCGTGGGGGCAAACATGGGGTAGGTGATCAGCAGCCCTTCCTGATGAAACGTGGCCCAATTGTTCGGGAACACGGCATCGGGCTTGACCGGGGAGGGAGAGTCCTGTGCGACCAGTACGTCCACGCCGGCTGCACGGAGTTGCTGCACAAACAGATCGAATTCCTCCACGGCCATTTGGCGAATGGCATCGGGTGAAAGTCGTCCGTCGCGGCTTTGGAAGGCGTTGTTGGCGGCGGTTTCCTCGTTGAACCCGAAATTGGCCGGGCGCACCAGAAGGATATGTCGGGTGGATTGTTGGCGGGCAGTGGTGTGGCTCATGCGCAAGTTGTTTTACGAGGGGCAAAAGTACGCTACTCGGTTTTTTTAACCTTTTGTCGTTCGGGAATTTGCCGTTTTTTGCAAATCTTCGCATCCACAATGGGGCAGGCGATCTTCTTCTAATGCTCCATGTTTGTCTCCGTTAGGGGGCAAAGATAGGCATCCAACCTTTTGCGGGTCTGCACGCTGCGGAGCAACGTGTAAAAAACAAATTGTGAACGTGATTCCCGGTTTGGTACAAAAAAAGTTAGACAGGCAGCCTCACCGCCGCAGCCCCGGCATACCCGGCATGCCCATCTTCCCCATACCCCCGCTTTTTGTCATCTGGTGCATGAATTTGCGCATATCGTTGAAATTCTTGACGAACAGGTTGATCTGGTCCAGTGTTTGGCCGCAGCCCCTTGCGATGCGTTTTTTACGGCTGAGGCTCAGCATGTCGGGGTCTTGTCGTTCGGCGGGGGTCATGCTCTGGATGATGGCCTCCACGCGCAAGATGGCCTTGTCGTCAATGTTAATGTCTTTGATCGCCTTGCCCATACCCGGTATCATGCCGAGCAGGCTCTTGAGGTCGCCCATTTTTTTGATCTGGTGCATCTGGCCGAGGAAGTCGTTGAAGTCGAACCTGTTCTGGCGGATGCGTTTTTCAACACGTTTGGCCTCTTCCTCGTCCATTTCGAGTTCCGCCTTTTCCACAAGCGAAACGATATCGCCCATGCCGAGGATACGCTGGGCCATACGGTCGGGGTAGAACACATCGAGGGCATCGAGTTTTTCTCCCAGGGACACGAACTTGATGGGCTTGCCCACCGTGTATTTGATCGAAAGAGCAGCGCCGCCACGGGTATCGCCGTCAAGTTTGGTGAGTACCACTCCGTCGTAGTTAATCCGCTGGTTGAACGCCTCTGCGGTGTTCACGGCATCCTGACCGGTCATGGAGTCCACCACAAAAAGCGTTTCGGTGGGACTGATGGCCGATTTGATGGCCTCTACTTCGGCCATCATGGCCTCGTCCACGGCCAATCGGCCAGCGGTGTCCACGATGACGACCTGGTGGCTGTTTGCCTTGGCAAACTTGATGGCATTGCGGGCGATCTCGACCGGGTTTTTGTTTTCTTCTTCTTTGTAAACCGGCACGTTGAGGCTCGCGCCGAGCACGCCCAACTGGTCAATGGCCGCCGGACGGTACACGTCGCAGGCCACCAGCAGGGGCGATAGTTTGCGATTTTCTTTCAGGTAGCGGGCCAGTTTGCCACAAAAAGTCGTTTTGCCGCTGCCCTGAAGGCCGGCTACCAATATCACACCGGGGTTGCCCTTCACGTTGATGCCCACGGACTGGCCGCCCATGAGTTCGGTCAGTTCGTCCATGACGATCTTGACCATCAACTGGCCGGGATTCACGTTTCGTAGTACGTTTTCGGTGCCGAGGGCCTTGTCTTTCACCTTGTCGGTGAATTCCTTGGCAATTTTGTAATTAACGTCGGCGGAAACCAGTGCCCGGCGGATTTCCTTGATGCTTTCGGCCACGTTGATCTCGGTGATCCGGTTGCTGCCCTTGAGCAACTTGAACGCTGACTCGAGGCGGTCGCTTAAACTGTCGAACATAAAAAAAATAAATTGCGAATTACGAGGTACGGTTGCGGGGCGCAAAGGTAGGGCACCGATTTATGTCCAAGAACTTTTAGGCAGATGACGAGCGGCCTTTTTTTCCGAAAGACGGCGCTTGGCCTCCTTGCGGGCGGTAACTGCGCCTACTGGCATGGCAGTCTTTTTGCGCTTTTTTTGCTCGACCAGAGCCGCCTGCACCCAACGGATGAGTTTCTGGGCGGCCATAGTTTTGTTGGCCAATTGGGAGCGTTTGGTCTGGTTGGTGACCGACAGGATTCCCTCAGAGGAGATTTTTCCAGCCAATTTTTGCAAAACGCGCTCCTTTTGCTCGGCTGTCAATGCTTGAGAAGCGGCTACAACGAAGCACGCTTCCACCTTGGTTTCCACCTTGTTCACGTTTTGACCGCCTTTGCCACCGGAGCGGGACGTGCGGTAGGTGAGTTCTTGAAACAGCAGATCAGCGTTCATGGCAGTGTTTTTTTTAGAGCCATAGCAAAAAAAACCTCCGCCGGGTTCCCGGCGGAGGCTTCAACATGTATCCTTCAAACGTCTTGCCAGCCTTAAGCCAGTTTGACATTGACTGCGTTCATGCCTTTTTTGCCGCGTTGGGTGTCATAGGTGACGGAATCGCCTTCGCGAATATCGTCAATGAGACCGCTTACGTGTACGAAGATTTCTTCGCCGGATTTGGAATCAACAATGAAGCCAAAGCCTTTGGTGTCATTGAAGAACTTTACTGTTCCACTGTACATTGGTAACAACTTTAAAAATGATATTTGGCAATATGCCGCCGCAAAGGTGCGCATAAATTCTTGAGAATCTACTCTTTTTTCCATGGTGCCAAAAAATAGCGCATGTAACGTGTTTTTTAGAGCGTGTTTAAATTTCAGTGCCGAGGCGAAAGCGAGCAAATTTGGGTTCAGGCCAAGCAAAATTAGCATCCATAGCCGGTTGAATATGGCGAAAATTTCAACGCAGCATGAAGCAAA
>JBEBHD010000166.1:0-12087 GCA_040080915.1 Saprospiraceae bacterium | reverse complement strand
AACGTGTCCCGAATCCAAATCAACCGGCAACGCACGTTGTGCCCCCCTCTCCCCCGGGGGAGGGGTTGGGGGCGGGGTTTACACGCCCCTGCCGACAAAAGTTGCATCAAAAAACGGAACCTGCCCATGTCTCCAACCGGACGCCAAGCATGCCTGCAGCGTTGCCTGACAAAAAAACTCACTTGTTGTTATCAAAAAGCGGTTTCACAGGCAAGGAGTCTATCGGCGGAATACCGGGTGGCTTCACGGGCCTGAACGGGTGCATCCCGCGCAGCGAGTCGTTCACCTCGGCAAGCGCCTCGTACAGCAGCAGGGAATCGGCGATTTGGCCAGCCTCGGCCAGCAGGGAAGCCCGGCACTTGGGCGCTTCTTTGCGCCGAAACTCGGCTACCTGCTCGGCCACTCTTTCTTGCTCGATGCGCTCCTTGTCGCCCGTACAGGCAAAAGCGGACAAAAGAAAAAGGCAGGCGGTGGTGGCGTATATTTTTTGCACGAGCGTGATCATTTTTTTGCGCAAAGATGGCAGCTGTTTGCTGCCCTGCAGTTGCTCTTGTTGCGTTGCAAAAGTACCACCCCACACTTTTCCTTTGCACTTTTTACCCCACCCATTTCCGGGCCGCCCTACATTTGCCATCAGCCAGCCATGAACATTATCTACCACCCGTCCGTACTCGACCATGACACCGGTACCTCGCACCCGGAAAACCGCCGCCGCATCCTTGGTTTCGGCAACCTCGTGCCCACGCCCGGCATTCCCGACGGCGAGCAATATTTGCACCTCGTACATCCGAAAAAACACATCGAAACCGTGCGTACCCGATGCGCCGCTGCCGAGTCGCTCGACGGCGATACCCATACCTCGGTTGGCAGTTTCGGGGCCGCCGTCTCTGCTGTCGGGGCCACCATGCTCGCCATGGAGCGCGGCGATTTCGCGCTGGTGCGCCCACCCGGTCACCACGCCTACCGCGATGCCGCGCGCGGTTTTTGCCTGTTCAACAACGTAGCCGTAGCCGCCCAAAAAGCAGTAGAAGATGGTAAACGCGTGCTCATCCTCGATTTCGACGGCCATCTTGGCGACGGCACGATGGACATTTTTTACCAAACCGACCAAGTCCTGTACTGGTCGCTGCACCAGTATCCCGCCTACCCCGGCAACGGCTCGCCCGTGGAAATCGGCGCAGGCAAGGGCAAAGGGTTTACTGTCAATTGCCCCTTGCCCGGCGGCAGCGGCGATGACATTTTTCGCCATTCCGTGGAGTACATGCTGCCCGTGGCCGTGCAGTTTCAACCCGATGTAGTGGCTGTTTCCGCTGGCTTCGATGCGCACCAGTTCGACCCGCTGCTGCAACTGCGGGCCACCGGCAATTTTTTCCACTGGATCGGGAAAATACTCCAGAATACGTTTCCCGACAAACTCTTCGCGGTGCTCGAAGGCGGCTACAACACCGAGGAACTGCCCGGCTGCGTCCGCAACTTCGTGGCCGGTGTCAACGGCGAGACCATCCCCCACCCCGAAACGCCCACTACCTCCGGACTGCGCATTTGGGAAACCTACGAATTGTACCTCCACCAAGCGGCGGGGTTGTTGATGAAATATTGGAAGTTCTGAACGGATATGAAAATAGCCATCATCGGTGCCGGATGCTCCGGCATCACCGCCATCAAAACCCTCGCCGAGGCTGGCCTGCGCGACGTGGTTTGTTTTGAAAAAAACGACCGCATCGGCGGCAACTGGGTTTTCACCGCCAGCGAGAGCCACAGCAGTGTCGCCGAAACCACGCACCTCATTTCCAGCAAAAAAATGTCGCAGTACAGCGACTTCCCCATGCCCGGCGATTACCCCGACTACCCCAGCCACCGCCAGGTGCTGGCTTATTTCGAGGCATACGCCCGGCATTTCGGGGTGGAGCGGTACATCCGTTTCGGCATATCGGTGCTTCGCGCCGAAAAGACCGTCGGCGATCGCTGGTCGCTTACTCTCTCGGACGGCTCCTCCGCCGATTTCGATTGCCTGCTCGTGGCCAACGGCCATCATTCGGTACCGCGCCACCCGGAGTGGAAGGAGGATTTTTCAGGGGAGTACCTGCACGCCCACGATTTCAAAAACAATCGAAGCGTCGCAGGCAAGCGGGTGCTGGTGGTGGGCGCGGGCAACTCCGGCTGCGACTGCGCCGTAGAGTCCAGCCGTGTGGCCAGCAGCGTGGACCTCAGCGTGCGCACGCCGCAGTACATTGTACCCAAGTTGTTCATGGGCCGACCGACCGATACGTTCGCTGCCGCCATGCAGTGGCTGCCGCAGTCCGTGCAAGGTGTGTTGCACCGCCTCAGCCTGCGCATCCAAGTAGGCCGGTACAGCGATTACGGGCTGCCCGAACCCGATTTCCCCCCCACCAAGGCGCATCCGACCGTCAATTCGGAACTGTTGGAAAAAATCCGCCACGGCATGATCCGGCCCCGGCCCGGCGTTGCCCGCGTGGAGGGCCGAACGGTGCATTTTGCCGATGGCTCGGCGGCGGAGTACGACGCGATTGTGGCCGCCACGGGTTACAAAATCCACTTTCCGTTTTTCGATCCAGGCGTGGTGAGTTGGGAAGACGCGACCAGTATCCCGTTGTATCTGCGGGTGTTTCACCCCCAGCACCCGACGTTGTTTTTCATCGGGCTGGTGCAGCCGCAAGGGTGCGTCTGGCCGCTTTCGGAGGCGCAGTCCCGGTTGGTAGCGCGGGTTGTTTTGGGCACCAAAAAACTCCCGGCTGACTGGCGCGATTTGGCGGTGGCCGAGGGAGCCGCCGCCGAGCGGACGTTTTTGAAGAACCCACGCCATTCGGTGGAAGTGCATTTTTTGCCGTATTTGAAAAAACTGGCGCGGTAGATGCTGCAACCGCAATTCACTTGCGAAAATCGGGGAACCACGCCCCCATGTGCATCACGAAATCCGGTTCGCCGTGCAAAGGCTCCAAGTCTTTGTCCGCCCAGATATACGCCGGACGGTCAAATCCGTATTTTATGGCCATGCCCAATGCATCCAGCGCTTCCCCTGGCTTCCCGCGTTGTACATGCACGCAGGCGAGGTTGTAGTACGCGCCGGAGTGTTCGGGATCTATCCGAAGGGCGCGGTCGTACTGCATGGCGGCCGAGTCGAGCAGGTTCAGGTTTTGAAAAACCAATCCAAGGTTCACATATCCGTCGGGGTTGGACGGATTGAGGGCGATAGCCGTAATACTGGCTTCCCGCGCTTCGGCCAGGCGGTTTTGCTTTTGCAAAATAACACTGCGATTGGCCTGCGGGAGCAGCCAGGTGGGCGAGCGCTCTTGAGCGAGCAGAAAATAGTCCTCTGCTGCACGGTAATGCCCCATCAGGTCCGACACTACGCCCATTTCGTTGTACAAAAACGCCGCTTCCGGCTCAATCTCGACAGCTCGCCACAGGTACTGCATGGCCAGGGGCAGGCGCAACGTGTCGTCGGAGATGCGCTCGGCATCCAAGCGCAGGCATAGCGCCTCGAAGTACAGGCGCTTCACCTCGATCAGCGGGCGCATAAAATGGTCCGGCTCCAACAGGTCGGCGGTCCGCTGGAGGTATTGCGGGTAGAGTTTGTAAATATTGCGGTCGCGGCGGCGGCGAGTCAGTTCGTGCTGGCTGGATTGGAGGTAGGCGTTTATCGCCTGCTGGGAATCGTCTTGATAGGCTACGGCCATTCGGCGCGACAGTTGTTGGTGTACTGGCGCGAGGCGCTCCATCTGGAGCAGTGTATCAAGCAGCATAGCGGCGCACCTGGAACTGGGGGCCAGCAACTGGCCGAGCCGGATGGTCAGGATAAAATCCTCGTACATGCGTTGCACGGCTGGGTCGCCGAGTTTGGCCATGAATTCGTCCAGCGGTTGCACCTCCAATTTCAGGATAGGTGTTTGGCTGTGCCCTTGCTGAGCGGCGATTTTGTCGAGTGACCATTCGCTGGCGGCTTTGCAGAGCCAATCGTTTGCGTCCGATACGGCCAAGAGGGCGCACCGGTCCGTCCATTCCTGTTTTTTCTGGCCGGTTTTCAGGTACTGCACCAGTTCCGGCACCATAACTTTTTCGTTTCGGTCCGTGTCAGCCAGGCCTAAAAGCCCTTTTATCAAGGCATTTCCGAATGTATACGTGTTGGTCAACCTGTCGGCACCGGCAAGGGGAAGGGCGGCCATTTTTTCACAAAAAAGGTTGCCAAATGGTTCGCTCTCGTTCCAGCGTTCTACCCATTTGGTATCGGGTTGAACGAGTGTGAAATCAAGGGCCAAAAACACGCGGACGCCCTTTCGCGAAGCAGTTTTGTTCAGCAGATCCAACAAATCGCTCACGACCATGGAGCCAGCGGTGACGATAGCGGGCGAGTCAAAAAACAACAAGGCGGCATCCGAACGGCTCGCAGCAACCGCGAACGTACTCACAAATACAATAATCTTGTCGCCTTGTCGGCTTTCGGCAACCATCCAGTCCAGAGCATTGGCCACCCGTGCCAGTGTGGCATCTTCATTGGTCAGTAGGGCAAGATTGTCCCACGTCACGCTTCCTCCACCGGGGGTTTTCAAAAAGGCGGCAAATGCTTCTGCATCGCGCCGGGCTCTTGTCAGCGAGCTGAGTTCCGGGTTTTGAAAACGCTCAATGCCTACCGCCAGCGCGCGGGTGATGCCGCGCTCGCCGGATGCGCCAATGGTCGCCGTTGGCGAAAATACAGGGCGTAGGTATCGAATTGCCTGTTCCTGGGCGAAGACACCAGCCCGAAGGCCCAGGCAGAACAATAACGGGAGGACAACGAAGCGGGAGAGCATGGATGATTGTACATTGATTAGACAAATAAAGAATGGCTTGGATGACTGCAAGGGGCGCAAATCACACTACCGGACATTTTTGGAATGAGACCTTCCAGGTTTGACAAACCTGGAAGGTCTGGGTACACGAAAATAAAAAATGTCCAGTAGTGTGGGCGCAAATCACCACAAAAAAACAGAGGCGCGGAGGGCTTCTAAAGATTTGGTTTTCAAAAAAAATCCGCGCCTCTGTATGGCTGTATCACTTTTTTTCTCAAAAAATGCTGCGCAGCACCTACCCGCCGAGACTGAACGATATACCGACAAAGTAACCCAGTTCGTAGCGCGTACGGGTGGGTATGTCACCCTGTTCGGGGTCGAAGGGATCGCCGATATTGAAGCCTTTGGCCAAGCGCTTGGCCGATGCGGCCATGATGCCGCCGGTGAGCACGATACGCTGGCCGCGCCCAAAGAGCAGGCTGGGGCCGAGGTAAAAATTCAGGGACGTGATACTGGATGCACTGAGCGGAATACCGATCCCGAACGTGCCAGCCAGACCGATCCCTTTACGACTGTTCATGGCCGAGAAGTGGATAAATGTGGCCAGCGACGGTTGCACAACGCCGCCTTCTTCGGCCACGATGGCCCCGTCTCGCACGCTGAATTCCTCCGACGGCTCAAGCATACGCCCGAAGGCGACACCGAAGCCGGTCGAGATGCGCAGGCCGCCGCGGGTTTCCAATTTCACCGTCTTGGTCTTTGGGCCTACTTTTTTGTCCTTGCCCGCAGAAAGGATGGAATCCAGCGGCACCAACCGGGCCGTTGCGATGACGGTGCCTTTTTCCACCGAAATAGCCACGGGGTAGGTAAACTGTTGCTCGGCCAGTTCGCGGAAGCGCATCTGGAGCTCGAGGATTTCCTCGAAACTCATGGGCTTGGCCGTGTTTTTGTTTTGTTCGGCGATGTACGCCTCCATTTGCTGGCGCAACGGGCCGCCCTGCCCGGTAATGTTGCGCAGAGAGGCGATAAATTGTTCCAGTTCCTGGTTCGGACTGCTCAGGTTGCTCAGTTCGTCGGCTTTCGGTTCCAAGTTGGCCATTTGCAGGTCGAATTCAATCTGTTTGGCCTGTAGTTCCTGCAACAGACGGCTTTTTATTTGGGGGCGGTTCCCCCATTCGATGGCATCCACGAGGCGCAGGGCATCGGCGCTTTTTTCGGGAAAAACCAGGGCTTGGTATTCGGCCACTATTTTTTGGATCATAGAGGGCCGTATGCGCGGGTTGAGCAGCAGCTGGTCGAGCTGCTTGACGGCTACTCTGGCCACGCGCTCGGACTGTTCCATAATTTGAATGGCACGGTAAATTTCGGTCATCCGGGCCTGCGTCTGGGTCAGCGTTTGCAGCTGTTTTTGTGCATCCTCGAACAGCTGTTTGTCGGTGCCGCGCGAGCTGCCGCCAAACAGGTCGCTGAGTTTCAGGCTGCCTTGGCCCAAACTCAGCAAAGGCAGATCCATGAACGACATGGGAGAGCCCGAGCCACCGCCAGCAGGGCCAAGTGCGCCGCCCAGCAGGGGAGCCATCAGCCCTGCAATGCCCGTGGTAGCGCCCAGCGCCCCCGTGCTGGCACCGCCCGACCATCCGTCGGCATTGCTCTGCTCCACGTCCACTTCAGCGCGGTACAGGTAGGGGTTGAATTCCGTGAAATGCAGGACGACAAAATCGCCCTTGCGAATTTTCGGGTTCAAAACCTCCACACCGTCTTTTTTGTAGGTGACGCTATCGGTGAACAGGTCATAGTACATCTGCAAGTCTTGAGCCGGCAGGTACATCGCATTCAACAACAGGGCAATAGCCAACAGGAATTGGGCGGGGGCTTTTCGTACAGGAAGGGTTGTGTGTTTCATATTACTTGTCAATAATAAAGGTGGTAGAATGGACATGCAGCGATCCGGCGGCCAAGTTCACGGTTTTTCCGCCGCGGGTCTTTACTTCGTCGTTGAAAAATGTTTGGCCAAAGAGCTGTTCCAGAGGTTCTTTCACATCACGGGTAGCGGCACCACGGCTTTTGGAGATGGGGCGCAAATCCACGGACTTCAGGGTGGCAATGAGTTTGAAAACTTCCACGCCCGCTGGCGGCCCGATCGTGAATACTTTATCCACAGCCATCATTTTTCCCGGCTCCACCTGAAACTCGTCCGAGGGTTCGTCGGCTTCGGGAATGAGCAGGTTGATGGTGTTGTCGGGCTGAATATCGAGCAGAGTAAAGTAGGCCTTTTTAATGCCGCGGTTGTGTACCCGGATCGTGAAGGCATCGCCGCCCTGAAAATGGACATTCCCCAAGGCATCGCGCTTGGAATCGAGCGAGAGCGCCTCGGTCACCTTGAGCGTATTCGGATTGTAGCGCACCGGCACGATCTCGAAGTCCACGTTCAGGAAATTACCCTGAACGTCCAGCTTTCGAATATACTTGGCCTGCGTATAGTCGAGTATTCGGCGGAACAGGCGCTCTGCTACCACGGCGGGCGGCATGTTGTTTCCGATCTCCTCGAGCAGCGCATCGCCGGTGCCAATGAGCTGGACACCGTTGCCGTTGCTCGTCAGAAACACCTCTGGTGCTTCATCCAGCCGGATCATCGGGTAGCGGGCCGTTTTATTCAAAAGTTCTTGGCGAACGGGGTGGCCTTCCGGCAGTCGGATAGCCAGGCCGACGCGCAGGTCGCCGAAGTTTTGTTCCAGCACATAAGCCCAGCACGAGCGGGCGCTTTGCTCGCCAAGGGAGTTGTCCAATTCCAGCGTGGCCTCAAAAGGCTGGGCGCGTCGCACGGTTCCTTTTGCCAGCGGCACGGCATTCGCGGGGTCGCGCGTTTCGGCTGGATACAGGCCGACCACCGCGCCCTCGTTCAGGCCGTGTACCCACCCACCCCTCACCACCACCGACCCGGGGTCGTTCCAGCGAGCCACGGCGTAGTACAGCGGGCGTTCGAGCAGCCGTCCGCCGAGTAATTCCTGATCGAGGGAGCCTTCGGCCTGCGGTTGCTGATTGGGAGCAATGGTGCTCATTTCCAACCGTACCTGATCGAACAGGCCGCGGTAGGTCGTATTGGGCGGGGCTTGGCTAAATTTTTTGCTCAGGGCGTACGACAGAGAACCCAGCAACTGGCCCTGTTCGTCGCGGGCCTCGAAATTGAGTTGGTTGTGCGCCGATCCGAAAAAAGCAGCCATTGGCGCGAGTTCGCTGGCCCCGGCGGAGCCAAATTGGGGGGCCAAGAAGTTGTCGCGGGTACGGCTGGCAGCTTGGTTTTTGTAGCCATCGGAGGCCATGGCGACATCGGTACCGCGAGCGGGTGCCATCCCGCGGGTGCCAGTGCCGGAGTGGCAAGCGTCGAGCACGACCATGAGGTTGCCTGACGGGCCGATGCGGCGGCGGAGGTCGTTAAACAGGTCATTCAGTTCGTCGTCGCGGATGAGGTTTTGCCCTTCGTACACGCCAGGCTGGTAGCGCTGCGGCGAATCGTAGGGCACGATGGCCTCGTCGTAGCCGTCGAGCTCGTCGTCGTTGCCGTTGTTGTCGGCCACCTGTTGGCCGTGGCCGGAGAACTGGAAGTAGACCACGTCACCGCGCTGCACACGGGGCAGGAACACGGTGCGCCAGACATTCCGGATGCCCGCTTGAGTAGCCTGTTCGTCCTTGACAATGAAAATATTCTCGTCGGAAAATCCGCGCTGGCGCAGGGCATCGCTGATGACCAACAGGTCGTTGGTGGCATTGATGGGTAGCCAGCCGCCCGCGGCCGGGTAGTTCCCGATGCCTATGAGCAGGGCCAACTTGCGACCCGATTGAGCCTCGGCAGCGGGAAGGCCGAATAAGAGTACAATGAGTATCACTGCCAATCGGTAAATCCCGATAGGTATTTGCACGAAAACGAAAGGATTCTTCATAACGAGCCCGTTTTATTGATGCCGATTTATTCCGAAGGCAGGGCAACGTTATCAGAGGCGGTGGTCTTTTCTGGCTAAAAGTAGAAAAATTTGTTTGTCTGGCGAGGTGAAATTTTTTTCGGAGACAACGAAATCTACAAACACTAACTTTGCACAAAAAAATAAAGGATGGAAAAAACCCAACTTGACGACCTCCTCCACGCCGCCCGCATCGCCATCCGTGCTCAGCTGACGGACCCCGACCAAATCGAAACCCTTGCGCACGACCTCCGCAAAGTAGGCCGCTACCACTATGCCGGGGAACTGTACGGCCTGCTGCTGAAAGGCGGCGGCGATGCCGGAAAGCGAAAACACTGGAACAAGCACCTCGCTTTTTGCCTGTACAAAGACCCCGACCAGCCCTCGTCCACCAAGTACGACACCGCCCTGCATTATCTGCGCCAGGCGATCAACATAGAATCTACCCGCGACGCAGAGTTTCTGGGCATAGCGGGCGCTATTTACAAGCGCAAGTGGCAGTACGACAACCATTTCCAAAACCTTATCTTCTCCGAGCACTACTACCGCGAGGGCTACCTGTCGTGGCAACACCGCAACGGCGACCTCGGCGAGGTACTGCCCGGTAGCAAGGAAGGCGACGACGACCGCGGCTACACGGCCATCAATTATGCCTTCATGGCCGACTTGATCGCCTTCGTCCGGCTGCAAGAAGTGGGCGATCTGAAAAACACGCCCATGTCGAAGTCGTCGCTCGATCGGCTCAAATATGCCGCCGACACGCGCCGCTATATCCTGAAAAAACTGCTGGGCGAGGCCAATATACACTACTCGGCGAACGCAGGCCCCAAGATGGCCGAGGCGTTGGGCAAATGGGAACTGGCCACCGTAGCCGAGGCTTATTTCGGCCTTGGCGAGTACGAGGGCGCAAGGTTTTTTTACGAAAAATACCAGGAACACGGGCTGGATAAGTGGCAAACAATCACTACCGCCGACCAGCTCATGCGCCTGGCCGAGATCCAGAGCCAGATCGGCGAGCGGCTCGGCGACATGCCCGACCACGACCCCGATCTGCCCAAATTTGTCCGCCCGGCCATATTCGAGGCGGCCCGGCGCTGCCTCAAAGCCCTGCACACCCACGCCAACGAACCGGACGACAAGACCCTGTCCATCGCTTTTCGGGGCAAAGTCGGATTGGCTTTGTCGGGTGGCGGGTTCCGGGCTGCCCTTTTTCACATCGGCGTTTTTGCCCGCTTGGCTGAATTGGACGTGCTGCGCAACGTGGAGGTGCTGTCCTGTGTGTCGGGCGGCTCCATCGTAGGGGCGTACTACTACATGCTGCTCAAGCGCGAAATGGAGCGCCACGGCGAAGACATGAGCCAGATGCACTACATCAGCATCGTGCGGGAAATGGAGTCCGCCTTTTTGTCGGCCTGTCAAAAAAACCTGCGTATGCGCATTTTCCTCAACCCGTGGAAAAACCTGCGCATCTTTTTCGAAAAAGACTACACCCGCTCGCACCGTCTCGGCGAACTGTACGAAAAGCATTTGTACCAAAAAATCATACGGAACATACACCCGGAGGGCAAACCGATCCTGATGCATAACCTGCGCATCCGCCCCGCCGACGTGCCCGAAGGTCAGGATTTCAACCCGAAGACCGAAAACTGGAACCGGCGCAACAAAGTACCCATGCTCGTGCTGAACGCCACCAGCCTGAACACGGGCCACAACTGGCAATTCACCGCTTCGTGGATGGGCGAGCCGCCCGGCAATATCAAACAGGACATTGATGCCAAGCCGCGCTTGCGCCGCATGTACTACCACGAAGCCCCCGTGCCCTACAAAAACAACGTGCGGCTGGGCCATGCCGTCGGTGCGTCATCGTGCGTGCCCGTCCTGTTCGAGCCACTTTTGCTGAAAAACCTGTATCCCGGCATAGATGTCGAACTCGTAGATGGGGGCGTTCACGACAATCAGGGCGTATCCAGCCTCTTCGAACAGGAGTGCAAGGTCGTGCTGGTGAGCGATGCCAGCGGACAGCTCGGCGACACCACCACCGGCAGCGGCGGCGGCACTGGCGTGTTTTTCCGTTCCGACCTCGTGCTGCAGGAGCGCGTGCGCGAAAGCCAGTTGCTCGACCTAAAAAACCGCGCAGACTCATCTCAGCTCACGGCCATGATGTTTGTACACCTCAAAAAAGAGCTGGCCAAAGACCCTGTCAATTGGATAACCTGCGAGGAACCGCCCCGCAACACCGTCTCCACCGAACCAGCCCGGCGCGACCACGACCTGACCAAGTACGAAATCCGTCGCGAGGTACAGACCCGACTGGCCGAGCTGCGCACCGACCTCGACGCGTTCAACGATGCCGAAGCCTACGCCCTCATGTACAGCGGCTACGCCCAAACGAACCTCGAAATGCGCGACAAAAAATTCGTGTACCTCACGAGTCCGGTGAGCCGCCAAACGTGGAATTTCCTCGACATCGAGCCTCGCATGCGGCACGTGGCACAGAGCGAAAACCTGCTCCGGCGGCTGCGCATTGGTGCGTCGTTGCCGCTCAAGCCGTTCAAAACAAGTTGGCTATGGTCGTTCATCGGTTTCTTGTTGGGGCTTGCACTGTTTACGGGGCTGATCTTTGCCATTTACACTGTTTTCTGGGAAACGGAGTACAGCTACTCGTTCATATTGTCGGCCAAGACCCTCAAAGCCATCGGCTGGTCGGTGCTGGGCTATGTGGCCACGCTGTATATCGGTTCGTTCGTGGCCAAGGCCATGAACTGGCAAAATACCCTGCTCAAATCGGCCGGGTTGGTAGTCGCTGCGTTCGTGTTTTCGCTGCTCAGCTGGCTCTACGTAGCCGTGCTCAACCCCGTGTACCTGCGCTTTGGCAAACTGTCCCGGTTAGACGACGAGGACAGGCTGAAAAAATGGGTAACCAAATTCCTGAATTTTATCGGGTAACCAACCTTTTTTACGCTGTGAAACAAAAAACATCCCGTGCCCAAGGCACGCGCTACTACCCGAAGCGCTATGACTTCGACCCCGCTTCGCGCAATGCTGTGCTCGACGAGGGCTTTTTTTGCCATGTCGGGTTCGTACGCGACGGCCAGCCTTTCGTCATCCCCACAGGCTATTGCCGCGTGGACGATACGTTGTACCTGCACGGCTCGGTGGGCAGCCATTTTTTCATGCATCTGGCCCAGGGCGTGCCCGTGTGCGCTACGGTGACTTTGGTGGACGGCCTCGTGCTGGCCCGCTCGATATTCAACCATTCCATGAACTACCGCTCGGTGGTGGCCTTCGGCAAAACCCGCCTGGTGACCGACGAGGCGGAGAAACAGCTCGCCGCCGAACGGTTT
>JBEBHD010000165.1:0-12143 GCA_040080915.1 Saprospiraceae bacterium | reverse complement strand
AGTTACAACGCAACTTTGAAAGGGTACACATTTTTGAAATCCCCGAAAATTGGATCGTAATGGCCTCGGAGAGGTCAAATATTGGCAGAAATGCCCTTCTCTCCTTTATCCCACGGTGCCACCTTTTCCAACTGCCCGGCCAACCGAAACAACATATCCTCCTCGCCGAGCCGTGCGGTGAACATGACCCCGACGGGCAGGTTTTCGGCCTCTGTGCGGAGCATGGGCACCGACATAGACGGCTGCCCACTCAGGTTGGCCAGTGGTGTCCACGGGATGTAGTCGTAGATTTTGTCGGCCAGGTCCCGGATGGTCGCTTTGACCGCGCCGCCCCAGCGCAGGGCGTTGATGATGGCGACCAGGCGTTTTTCCGAGGGCGACGACTGGAGGGCACCGATCCGAATGGGCACTTTCGCGATGGTGGGTGTGAGCAGCAGGTCGTGTTTTTCGTGATAACGGGCGATACGGCGGCTCGTCTCGCTCCATTTGCGCTTGGCGAAGGTGTATTCGGCTGCCGAAAACGATCGGCCCAGTAGGTTGAACGCGAAGGTGTTAGCCTCCACGTCGGAAGGTCGCACGCTGCGCCCGAGGTACTGGGCCATGAGGTTTATCTCGCCTGCCAGTTCGCCCGCCACCACTATGAGGAACGCCTCCGACAGGTCTTCTTTTTGGTAGGGTAGGGGAACCTCCTCCACGGCGTGTCCCTCCGAACGCAGGATGTCCACCGCTTTTTGCAGAGCCGCCGTGCAGGCTGAATCCGCCCGCCCGCCCATAGTGTGCTGAGCGGTGTAGCCGATGCGCAGCTGGCCCGGCGAGGTACTCACTTCCTGCAGGTAGGGTCGTTTGGGCGGTTCGATGATGTACGGGTCGCCGGGAGCAGCGCCTTGGATGGCATCAAGGTAGGCGGCGGAGTCGCGCACGGTACGGCTCACGCAGTTTTCCACTGCTGCGCCCGACCACATTTCGCCCTCCAACGCCGACCACGAAGTGCGACCGCGGGTGGGTTTTAGACCAAAAAGTCCGCAGCACGAGGCGGGAATGCGGATGCTGCCCCCGCCGTCATTAGCCGTGGCAATGGGCACGATACCGGCCGCCACAGCCGCCGCCGAGCCGCCGCTGGATCCGCCCGGCGAGTATTCGGGGTTCCATGGGTTGCGTGTGGGGCCGAACAGTTCTGGCTCAGTGAACGGGGTGATCCCATACTCCGGCGTGTTGGTTTTGCCGAGAATGAGAAGCCCCGCCTGCCGCATTTTTTGCACCGCAAAACTGTCTTGGACGGAAACGTAGTCGCGGTAGCCCCGACTGCCCGTACACATCGGCATGCCAGCCACTTCCATGCCGAGGTCTTTGACCAAAAACGGCACTCCCGCGAACGGCGCGTCCCGGTTTACCAGTTTGGCCTCCGCCCGCGCTTCGTCGAAGCGGCGGTGGATGACGGCGTTCAGGTGCGGGTTTACGGCTTCGAGCCGGGCGATGGCGGTGTCCACTAATTCGAGTGGCGTGACCGAGCCGTTCTTTACTAAAGCGGCCAAACCGAGTGCATCGTGTTGGCGGTATTCGTTGAAAGTCATGGGCAGAGGTTGGTTTGGTTGATAGACAGCCTGCAAGGTAAGGGCTACATCGGATTTGCTGCGTGGCTTTCCTCCCGCTTAGAGCGTGTTTAAATTTCAGTGCCGCTTGCAGCCCGGCGACTGAAATTTACACACGTTCTTATGGATGGACTACGGATGCCGCAACAGGGCGCGGCCTGAATGGGCATTGCTGTCGGTATACACCTTATGGAAAATTCCCGACATTTGCCAGCCACCAACCGCATCTCCGGAATGTTTCTGACCAAGCAAGACAAAGCAAACCTGCGTGCCACCATATTTCGCCATTTGGACGGCATAGCTACGGCCCCCACGGCGTATGCCCTGCTCGAAAAAGGCGTGTTGCAATACCTCTTGCAGCACGGTGAAGCTGACGTGACGGACCTTGCCGCCAAATTCAAGGCCAATGAAGGCTATTTGAATGTCGCCCTGCGTGTATTGTGCTCCCAGGGTTGGCTCGAAGGCACGGCAGACAACGCCCAAAACCGCGTGCTTTACCGCACCAACGCCAACAGTGCTGTGGCTTTTGACTTATGCCGGCTGTACAAAGACGTGGTGGACCTGCTTCGCTTCTCGGGGCGTTTTCACAAAAGAAAATTCGAACGCGCGCCCTTTACCGTGCTGGAAAAAATATTCCGAAAATTCCGCGAAAACTACGGAATCGTCTTCTCCGAGGACCCCGGCACCCGGCGTATTCAGGAGCAGGTACTCCGTCATATTGAGGGAATAGCCATCGGTCCGTCCATCGTGGCGCTCGGTATGGGGGGAATGTTCCATAAATACTTCATGGAGGCCTCATTCAAGCCCGAGGAATTTCACGAGGACGCAGAGAGTTTTGACAAAATACTCGATTTTTTTGCCTTCCTCGGGTGGTTCGAGAAAAAAGGCCACACCTACCGCTTCACGGAAACAGGTTTGTTTTTTGCTCGCAGGGCGAGCGCTTATGGAGTCACGGTGTCGTACATCCCCACGTTTCGAAATCTGGACGAACTGATTTTTGGCAACCCCGGCGTATTGTGGGATACCCAGCCTGGCGCTCCTGAACTGCACGTAGACCGCGAAATGAACGTGTGGGGCAGCGGTGGAGCACACACGACGTATTTCAAAAAGATAGACGAGGCCATCATTGACCTGTTCAACAAACCCCTTGATGAGCAGCCCAAAGGTATTGTGGACATGGGTTGCGGCAACGGCGCTTTCCTGCAACATATCTTCGAGGTGATCGCACAACGCACCCGTCGCGGTGAAATGCTCGAAGAACACCCGCTGTTTCTGGTCGGTGCCGATTTCAATGAAGTGGCTCTGCGCGTTACCAGAGCCAACCTCACCAAAGCTGACATCTGGGCAAAGGTCATCTGGGGGGATATCGGCCGGCCGGACCTGCTGGCCCGCGACCTGCGCGACGATTACGGCATCGCACTCGAAGACCTGCTCAATGTACGCACCTTCCTCGACCACAACCGCCCATGGGAGCCTCCCGGACAGCCACTCGAAGGACGACCCAGTTCTTCTTCGGGCGCTTACGCCTACCGGGGCACCCGTATCGGCAACAATGACGTGGAGGCCAGTCTGCTTCAGCATCTGCGACGCTGGGCACCGTTCGTTCGCAAGTTCGGCTTGCTCGTCATCGAACTACATACCATACCGCCCAGTCGCGCAGCCGCCAATATCGGGCTTACCGCAGCTACCGCTTATGATGCCACCCACGGCTTCTCCGACCAGTACATCCTCGAAGTGGATATTTTCAACCAGATCGCTGCTGAAGCCGGGCTGGCCCCCGATCCGGAGCATTTCTGCAAGTTCCCGGACTCGGAGTTGGCGACAGTGAGTATAAATTTATTGAAAGGCGGAGGGGAATGATGTCCGCCCGATCGTCAGATGCATGCAGCACATAAGACGTAATCTTCTCGTGCATGGCCTTCGGCCTACTATTTTGATTAGCAACACTCAGCATGACAAAAACGGTTTCACACCTTGCGGCGCGAGGTATACAACCGGTTAGATACACGCCTTCGCCCGCAACTTGATTTTCACGGTGAACTCAACGCCTTTGAGCGCAACCTGACGGAAGCGCAGACCAATTTTGCTCAAAACCGGATTTCCTTCACAGAAAAAATGCAAGCGAACGCCCGCGCCATGGCTGGCGTGCAATACCTCGCCGAGCGCCTGCGCGCCGATGATCTACTGCCCCCTGCCATCGCCCTTTCCGAAGCCGAACGCGCGGGCAAACAGCGCCTGCTTGACCTCGCCACTGTCAAGCATGACCGCCTCCAAACCGCCCACCTGCTCGAAACGGACGAGGCCCGCCGCTTCGCTTACGAAAAAATGATCGAAGAACTCGATGCGCAGATCGCTGCGCTCAAAACCGAACTAAACGCCTGAATCATGACAACACCGGAAGAAATCACGGGTCTCGAAAGCCGCCGCAAACTGCTGGCCGACAAGGCTAACCGCCTGCGGGAGGCCCGTATCTTCGCCACTGACGAGAACACGAAATTCAAGTACGACCACGACATCGCCGAGGCTGAGACCGAACTGGCCGACGTAAAGGCCCAACTCTCCTCAGCATACGACCTCGGCTCCGAAACAGGCCAATCGCAGCTGCGCGAAAAAGTGCTGGACCTCGTGCTTACCGAACCGCTGGGCCGCCTGCACCTCGTCAACTGCGACCGCCACGAACTGCGCGACCGATTCGAGGCTGGCTTTGATCAGCGCCAAAACCACCTGCACGCGCCCAACCACTACTACATGCTCAGTTCCTGCCCTACCCAGATGCCGCCCTCCTTGGGCGAGCGCATGGTGTACGAACTACTCGGCGACCTGCTCGACGACGGCAAATCCCCTTGTCTTCTGCCGCTACAACTCCCGAAACCACGACCGCGTGGAAGTCGAAAAAATGCCCATCGGCTACTCGCTGGACAAATCGAAGGAACTGTTCCAAAAATTCCTCGCCGCCCATTTCGACTGGCCCACGGGCATCGCGTTCGAGCAGGCCCTGGCCGACAAACTCCTGCCCAAGCCTAATTACCGCTTCAGCGTCCTGCCCCTCTGCCTGCGCAAAACCGAGTGGAAGGACTTTTTCCCCGAAGACTTCGACTGGATCGCCGAGCACTTGGCCGCCCGCAAACCCGGTGGCCCCACGCTGCTGCTGTTTTTTATCGTTTACCTCGACGACCTGCACCGCCACTACGACCCCGCCGCCGGTACCCGCACCGACCCGCAAAGCGCCGCCATTCTCGCCGCCCTCGATGCCATCGCGCAGCGCCACCCCGCAGTGGGCCACTTTTACCCGCTCCTGCCCGTGCAGGAGACCGACCTGCGCGACTGGTTCTTCGACCTCGGCGAAACCAACACCGCCCGCCACCGCCGAACTGCTCCATTGGGCCGCCGCCCTGCTGCAGCTCGGCGTGGACACCCGCTACCTCGATCACCCTTCCCGGCTCTCCACCGAGCAGCGCCGTTTGTAGCGACCAACTTGACCCCATCCGCCTCGAAGTGTGGGATGCATCGGAATGTCAGCGTTACGGGTTTGTACAGGAAAATTTCACCTTCCAGGCCGACAATATTATCGGCACGCCGAACAGCCCGCAAGTGGTACACACCGGTGGCCTGCTCTTGCGCGAGGTGCCGCTCAACTACGGCTGGAACTGGCTGTCGTTCAATCTGGCTTTCCCGGATAACAGCTTGGACGCGGCCCTGGCTACCCTGCACCATCCCGACAACGACCTGATCCGCAGTCAGGGACCGTTCTCCTTGTATAGCGGAAGCAGCTGGGTAGGGGCTTTAACCAATCTGAACAACAGCACGATGTACATCTACCGCGCCGATCAGCCCGATACCTTGCGTATGCTCGGCACGCCGATTGATCCTTCCACCACACCCATTCCGCTCGTTGCTGGATGGAACTGGATCGGTTACATTCCCAACTACTCGCTGCCTATTGACGATGCCCTGGCTTCGGTGGCTGCTCAACCCGGCGACATTATCAAGAGTCAGGTCGCCTTTGCCCAGTACAGCGAAGTGGTGGACGGACCGAACACGTATTACCGCTGGATCGGAAACCTGAAATACATGATGCCGCCGAACGGCTACCAGATCAAACTGAACAGCGGCGGCACGCTGACCTATCCGCCGCCGTCCAACCCCCTAATGGAAACACCCGTGCAATCACGCGGCGAAAACCCGCAACTTGCCGCTAGCAACTACTGGACGGTGGATCCATCCCAGTTCGAGCACAGCAGCACGCTCAACGGCATGCTCCGCGCCAACGGACAAAACGGTACCAACAGCCACATGGAACTTGGTGCTTTTGTAGGCACACAAGTGCGTGGCTCGGCAAAGGCGATTTTCATCCAGCCGATCAACATGTACCTGTTTTTCCTGACCATGTACGCCAATCAGCCTGGCGAACTGATGAATTTCAAACTGTACAGCGACTCTACGCTGCGGGTACAAAACTTGGTGCATACCATGTACTTCTCGCCCAACCAACACCAGGGCAGTATCGAAAACCCAATCCCGTTTGATCTGCCAAGTAGCAGCACGGGCGAAGAATTCGGTGCCTCCACGGCATTCGATGCGCAACCCAATCCGTTCAGCAATGAAACCACACTGCGATTTAATTTGTCAAAATCGGAGGAAGTGACCCTGACCATTGCCGATGCACGCGGCCGGGAAATCCTGAGCCGGAAGGTGGCGGTGCAACGGCTACCATGAGTTGAAATTCGTATAGGCACCGGCCGAACATACTGCCGCTTTTTTCATTCTTAAAAACCTGGTTGCTGCGCTTACCTTGCGTGCTGATTTGTCAACCAACCGCCCACTTCGCATATGACATTCGATGAATACCGGCAGTTTGATGCGCTCGGCCTTGCTGCTTTGGTGAAAACCGGCGCAGTAACGCCGCTCGAACTGGCCGAAACCGCCATCGCCCGTATTGAGGCTGTAAACCCGAAATTGAACGCTGTCATCCACCGTCGATTCGAGCAGGCGCGGGAAGAAGCCGGGCAAGTGGATCGAAGCGCCCCATTCGCGGGCGTGCCGTTTTTGGTCAAAGACCTCGGAATGGAGGCGGCTGGTATGCGCATGTGTACTGGCAGCCGGGGCTACCGCGACTATGTTTCCGAGCAGGACAGTTTTGTGGTGAAAAGAATGCGGCAGGCGGGGTTGCTCATCCTCGGCAAAACCAACACGCCAGAGTATGGCATCACACCGTTCACCGAACCGGAACTGTTCGGCTCTACACAAAACCCGTGGAACCCCGAGCGTTCGCCGGGCGGCTCCAGCGGTAGTTCAGCGGCAGGCATGGGTACCCATCGCCACGGCCAATGATGGCGGAGGCAGCATTCGCATCCCGGCCTCGTGCTGCGGACTTTTTGGCCTCAAACCTACACGCGGTCGCACATCGTGGTCAGCGTTGGAGGGCGAAATGTGGGCGGGCGCTGCAGTCGAAAACTGCGTGAGCCGTTCCGTTCGCGACTCGGCGGCTTACCTTGATGCTATTCAGGGCGCAGCTCCGGGCGATCCGTACATCATAGAGCCGCCTAAACGGCCCTATTTGCTGGAAGTAGACACGGCACCTGGCAAACTGCGTATTGGCTATACGTCGGCCCACACGATGGGCGGGCAAGTGGACGAAACCTGCGTGCAAGCGCTAAAAAAAGCCGTAGACATTCTTCGTTCCGAAGGCCATATCGTGGAAGAAGTGGAACTGCCCTACCACCGGGAAGACCTGGCCGAGGCATTTCTTGTCGTGGTAGCAGGCGAACTGGCGGGCGAGATAAACCTCATGGCCCAGTACCTGGGTCGCAGCGTTCGGCCCAGTGACGTAGAGGCCAATACGTTCGCGTTCAACCTGCTGGGCCGATCGTTTTCGGCAGCCGACTACACATTTGCCAAGCGGAAGTGGAGCGAGGTCAGCCGCCGTATCGCCGTTTTTCACGAAAAATATGATCTGCTACTAACACCCACGCTCGCCAAATTGCCTATTCGGATCGGCTCTCTCCAGTCGTCGCCATCGGAAAAACGCCTGATTGCTATCGTCAATTCGCTTCGGTGGGGTGGTGCTGTCAGGCCGACTATACGGGAATTGGCCGACAAGATTTACGAGTACATTCCGTGGACACCGCTGGCCAATCTGAGCGGGCAGCCATCCATGTCTGTGCCCATACTCCGCACGGAGGCGGAAAACCTGCCCGTGGGGGTGATGTTCACGGCGCGGCTCGGCGAAGTGGACGTGTTGTTTCGTTTGGCCGGGCAGCTGGAAAAGTCGGTGCCGTGGGACAAGGAAAAGGCGGCGGTGGGGTAGGGTTATAAAAAACTCTATTCCGCTAGTGTACCAACCCATCGAAGTAGCGGCGCTGGGGAGGTCAGGAAGGGTGGATCTCAGCCCAATTTTTTGTCATTCCCGCAAACTCTTTATCTGCTGAAAAACCCGCTCCAGTAAAGTCCTTTTTTTTGTGATAATATTCCCTACTCCCCGTGCCTCCGGCATAAAAGGAATGGTCTTATGCATTGAACTTTGCAATCCTCTGGGTAAGTCTATACGCACAAGGTAATTATTGTCCGTCAGCACCACTGGAGAGATAGCAACGATCTGACCTTCAACAACGCCAAACTCCTGATACGGGAAGCCATCAAGCCGGATTTTTACTTTTTGCCCGATCTCCACTTTCCCTGCACCGGCTTGTTGCAAGGTGGCGAGCGCCATAACGCGGTCGTTGTTGCCCAAAGGCAGGATGGAGAACATCTCCTGTTCGGGCCGTATGAATTGCTGTTCGGCGAGCGGCACAGAAAATGACACCCGGCCTTCGAGTGGAGCTTTTACCAGATACATCAATTCCCATTGATTGATTTCTCCCGACAGATTGTGAGCAATTTGTCGGACGGTAGCCCACTGCGTCAGTGCTTCCAACTGGTGCCCACGGCTCAGCTGGCTTTGCTGGGTCTCCAACTGGCGGATTTTCACCCGTTGGCTGCTGATATTCGATGTAAAGTTTTCTAATTGTTGCTTTTCACGCAAGTAGATGGAGTTCGTTTTTTCAAATTCCTGCACACTAATCAAGCCTTGGTCTGCTAATTGGCGCTGGCGTTCGAATTCGTTTTCCGCCAGGGCAAAATTCTGGTTTAAAATTTCAGCCTGGCGTTGAAGCGATTCAATCAGGGTTTGAGTTTCTTTCTTTTCATTTTCCAGTGCGGCAATTTGAATAAACACGCTATTTTGTTGTAGTTCTATTTGCAGACTTTTTTGGGCGTGCAACAAGGCGGAAAACGTGTTTTGGAGCGTGCCGAGGGTGAGGCCGGAAGGTATGGGAAGGGACAACGCGCCGTCAGGTTTCCCAACATTGGCCAGTTTTTGCAGGTATACCTTTAGGCTGTTCACGGATGTTCCAGTGGCACCGCTCTCGAGTTCGGCCAGTACTTGCCCGATCTGAACTGTGTCGCCTTCCTGGACAAGCAACTTATTCAACCTGCCCGTACTGCGCGACAAGACCCGCAGGGGCGGGTGTTTCGACGTGATAGTGACCGGTACCTCAACGACATCGGGGTACTGTATGAACCAACTCAACCCGAGTAGCATTAGGGTAAGTCCCAGAAATATGGGAATGCTATACATAACCCAACAACCTGGATTTTTGCCCAGCATTGCCTGAATTTCGTCGCGTTCGTTTAAGACAATATCTTCAGTTTCCAAGTTCTAGTTGATTTTTTACCAAATGATAGTAGGTACCGCGTTTGTCAACAAGCTCGGTATGGGAGCCCAATTCGACCAGTTTTCCTTTTTCCAACACCACGATCTGATCGGCATGGCGCACGGTGCTGAGCCGGTGGGCCACTACGACTACGGTTTTTCCAGCGAAAAATTCCTGCAGGTGGTTCAGGATTGTGCGTTCGTTGGTGGTGTCCAGAGCGTTGGTGGCTTCGTCAAGGAAAATAAATTCAGGGTTTTTGTACACAGCCCGGGCGATGAGCAGGCGTTGGCGCTGCCCCTGGCTGATGCCGCTGCCTTTTGAACCAATCATGGTGTTGTACCCCAAGGGCAGGGCTTCGATGAAGTCACGGATATTGGCCACCTTGACGGACCAAAGCAGTCGTTCGATAACCACGCGATCACTGCTCTCGGCAATATTGTTGGCAATAGTGTCGGAAAACAGGTAACCGTCCTGCATCACTGCACCACATTGTTTTCGCCAGATGCGTTTTTGAATCGCATCCAGGTGAAAACCGCCGATCATCAGGTGTCCTTTTTGCGGGCGGTAAAAGCCGAGCAATAATTTGACTAAGGTAGTCTTTCCGCTTCCGCTGGTGCCCACGATAGCCGTCACTTTTCCCCTCGGGATCACCAGGTTGATGTCTTTCAGCACTTCCTCATCGAGCGCATTGTACCGGAACGACAGATTTTCCAGCACAATGTCGCCATCTGAGGGTACGTGTGCCAGGCTGGTACCCGTTTCTTCTTCCTCCATCCGGTACACCTCGTTGAGCCGTTCAAGGCTGATGCGGGCATCCTGAAGGGAGCGGATGAAGCCGATGAGCTGAATCAGCGGTACATTGATCTGGCCGACAATATACTGCGCGGCCATCATCATACCCAGCGTCATCTGTCCGTCTATGACTGCCTTTGCTGCTACGAAGGAGATCAGGATATTTTTGACTTGATTGATAAAATTGCCGCCTGCGTCCTGGTATTGCGAGATAGCCAGCGAGCGCATATTTACACGGAATAACCGGGCTTGGATGGTAGCCCACTGCCAGCGCCGTTTTTTGTCACTGCCTTGTAATTTGATCTCTTGCATTCCCTGGATCAACTCGATCAAGCTGCTCTGGTTCTCCGACATCTGCTGGAAAGCCAAGTAATCTACTTCTTTTCGTTTTCGGAGGAAAAGCACGATCCAGCCCACGTACAACAGGCTGGCCAAGGCAAAAATTAAAAAAATCAGGCTGTTGTACATCAACAGGACGATGCCGAACACTACTATATTAATGACGGCAATACCGATTTGTAGACTCGAATTAGTCAAGAAAGACTCGATTCGTTTCTGATCATTGACGCGCTGCATCAGGTCGCCAGCCGTTTTGGCATCAAAAAAGCCTAACGGCAGCCGCATGAGTTTGATCAGAAAATCAGTGACCAACATAACGTTCATCCGCGTTCCGATAAACAGCAGAATCCAGTTTTGCACAAAATTGACCAGCGTTTGGCTGCTAAACAGAATCAGTTGGGCGATGAGGATCAGGTAAATGAACCCGATGTCCTGATTCTGAATGCCTACGTCCACGATGGACTGGGTCAAAAATGGGAAAATTAACTGGAAAAGGCTGGCAAGCAGCATGCCGAGCAGCAGCAGGGCAAATTGTCGGCGAAATTGTCCGAGATAGCCAAAGAGGTCGCCCAGGCCCCGTGTCTGGTGCCCTTCGCCTTCCAATTGTTGAAAATCAGGCCCCGGCTCCAACACAAGTAGTACGCCTTTTTTACCATCAGAAAGCCAACCGTCTTCGAAGGCAGATCGCGTGAGTTTGAACTTACCCTCTCCTGGGTCGGCTATCCAGATGTACCGACGAGTAACCTTGTACACTACCACGAAGTGCCGTTGTTTCCAATGTGCGATGCAGGGTAGTGGCGCGTCAACCAAACCTGCTTCTTCTCCTTCAAACGGCACTTTCAGGGCCATCGTTTGAAACCCTATTTGCTCGGCGGCCTCGCTGATACCCAGCAGCGAAACGCCCTCGCGGCTGATGTGGCAACGCTCGCGTAGGTACTGCAACGAATATGTACGGCCGTAGTGCGCCGCTACCATACGCAGGCAGGTGGGGCCGCAGTCCATGGCATCAAGTTGCCGGTAGAAGGGGAAGGATTTCAAGTCGGGAGATGTGATGAAAAGATGTGTTTTACCTTGAATTACGGGGCCAAAGATAGCCCTCGTGCGTAAAAATCCACCGAAAAGCGCTAGGCAGTGCGGAAGCGCCGGAAAAAAGCCGAAAAACTGTTATACTTTTTGAGTGGCGTGTACCGACACATTTGCCCTTGTCAAACAGCCTACGGCTTCGCCATGAGCGCTTTTGGATTAGAAACATTTACCCCTTTCAGTGAAACTCAATTCTTCAATCTTGAAACAGGGCCACGCCGAAAACCCTGCCTATATCGGCTCCAACAGAGTAGGCATAACTCAATAAATTTTTTTACCATGCAAAAAGTAAGCATTAAAAAGAAACTCTCCTTTAAAAAAGCGTTGGTTGCCAACCTGAACGAGGAAGAATCGCATGCCATTCAGGGCGGACAGGATAACACTAGCATCACGTGGCCTTGCGCTTGCCCACCGAAGCCATCAGTCATTCCCTATCCCTGTCCAGCGCCATCGGTGGGTCAGTGTGTTTGTAGTGGCTCCTTTTTAGAATGTGAGTCCGTATTTGACTAAATAACAGCAAATTCCCTGTCAGGTCGGAAGTAGGCTCGAGCGCAGCCGGCCTGGCAGGTTTTTTCAAAACCATTATTACTCCATTTTTTTAGGTTATGACCACCGACAATATTTGCCAAATTAATGATAAATTAAAGGA
>JBEBHD010000012.1:0-41483 GCA_040080915.1 Saprospiraceae bacterium | reverse complement strand
AGCCGGTTGTCTATGGCGAAAATTTTAACGCAGCATGAAGCAAAATTTGCCGCTTGCAGCCCGGCGGCTGAAATTTAAACACGCTCTTATACCTCGCACCTTACGGCGCGAGGCTTAAAATTCCCCTACGCCGGGCGAATATTCGAGTACAGTGCAACGATTTAAGAAAAATGAAATTCCAAGCAGGCAACGTAGAATTCTGGAGCCAAAATCAAGTAGAAACAGTTTTTTTCGGTAACGAGGAAAAAGGCTTGGCGCTCGTCATTTCGAATGTTCCAGGAACTGCCGACCATTACCTCGAATGGAACGACCAGTCCAATTCCTGCATCAATGGCGTTGAAAAAATTCAACTCTCCGGGGAGGAACTGCAAATTCAACTGTTGCCAGAGGCAGTGCAAAAATTAGGGGAGACTGGATTTTTGGTTGAATTTGAATGTGACAGGGAGGTCTTCTCGGATGTGGCTCGGTGCATGAAACTGATTTTCCAAGAAAAACTACTCCTCGTCCCAACGCCCCCAAAGAGAAAAGCGGCACCTAAAAAGGATTACAGCAAAATCCGATACCTGAACATAGAGGGCAAAAACCTAAAAAAACTGCCCGATGATGTTGCAGAAATGACCGCCGTAGAGACAGCAAAATTGGCGCGAAACCCTAAACTGGATTTTCACGCTGTTTGCGAAGTGCTGGCTACTTTCCCCAACCTGAAAGAACTCACGTTCTCGATGGAAGGCGGCTCCATCCCGGAGAGCCTCGGAAAACTGACCCGGTTGGAAACGCTCTCCATTACCGACCTGACGAAGCCTTGCTCCTTCCCGGCAAGCATAGGACAACTGAAAAGGCTCAAATCATTGCTCGTAATGAGCGATTCTGATGTTATCTTGCCCGAATCTTTTTCCGAATTGGCAGAATTAGAAAGGCTGTACATGCGGGTGGAAAGCTGGCAACTTCCCGCTACATTTCACCGACTTTCCAAGTTGAAAGAACTTGATTTTGCCAACTGCCGCTTTACCAACGTGCCTTTGGAAATGGCGCAGATGGCTACGGTGAACTCGGTCGTTTTCCGCAACCCGATGGGACAGGATTTTTCGCAGATACTGCCCATCGTCGCTCAAATGCCGAATCTGAAGCTATTAGAAATGAACGTCAACCCCATTCCAAAAGAAATCGGGCTTTGCAAAAACATCACAGAACTCAGAATCTGGGTAGGGGCAGGCCGGGAGAACCCTTTGCACTTGCCCGACGAGCTTTTTGAACTGACCCAACTTCAAACTTTGGTGATCAACCGAAATTATTTTGAAAAGCTCCCGGACGGCATTGGCAAATTGAAGGGCTTGAAAACACTGGCCTTGCAGGAGTCCGAATTTGAAAGCCTGCCCGACTCGATTGGTGAGTTGTCGAACCTCGAATTGTTGAACCTCAGCGAAAACCCGAACCTGAAATCACTTCCGGAGAGCTTGGGCAAATTGGCCCAACTCAAAAATTTGTTCATGGAGGACATCCCGCAACTGACGGAGTTGCCCCTGAGTTTGAAAAACCTGACGAACTTGGAATCCGTCCGCCTCTCGAACCCGGAAATGATCAGGAACGTCCCGGCGGCGTGGGGCAACCTGCTCACTGAAGTTTGAAATCCTGACACAACAATCGCATGATTTGCCACCTCGATATCTTGTAATTTTTTTGATTGCAACTCATTGTCTTGCAAAAGAAACAGATGTTAATCGGGATTTCCACTTCCCCGTTTGTAAACAGGATTTTATAATCATATCCACAGCGCTCAATCTGACCGCCCGGCTCGAACTGCCATTTTTCTACAATTGATTTCAGTTTGCTGTCATCGTCGAGGATGTAGGTTTTGGGGGTTTTGCCCACACGGACACGTTGTGCTACAATTTTGAAATTGGGCATCGGCGTATCCATACCCTCGAAGATTTTAATGCGGTTTTTGGCTTCGCCAAAAAGTGATTTCAGGAAATTGCTCATGTCGTGATTTTGGGCAAAAGTAGTGACGGACGATAAGTCAAAATCTGGCCTTCTTCTAAAAGTATTCCAACCCGTTTTATACCTCGCACCGCAAGGTGCGAAGCCGCTTTTGTCATACTGAGCGCTGCGTATCCAAATATTAGGCCGCAGGTCATGCACAAAACCTCGCAGCGCGAAGTGTACATTTGATCCAAAAAACGCCAATCCGCGTATCTTGGCACAAACATCACGATCATGCACACGACCGACGACAGCGTTGCACTGAAAAACACCGACGCACCACCCCCTATTTGGGAAACCACCGCTGCCCCCGCTATCCGATCCCGCCAGCGTATGGCCATCCGCGACTACGTCTCCATGCTTGATGGGGAACGCGACTGCCAACAGATTTCCTACCTTACCTCCTGCTATGAATTTCCGTGGGACACCACACGCTCCCTTGAGTTCGCTCTTTTCCGTGTTTTCGGCGTAGCCAAAAGCTCAACGCTGCTGGTCAAGACGGGCGAGTTTGTGCAGCGCACTCAAAAACGCTACGACGATACCGTGCTCATCCTCTCCGAAATACTCGAAAGCGGCGGCTACGACACCCCGCGCGGGCAGGCCGCCCTCGTGCGCATGAACAAGCAGCACGGGCGTTTCCAAATCCCCAACGACGAGTACCTCTACACGCTCTCCACCTTCATCCTCGAACCGATCCGCTGGAACGAGCGCTACGGCTGGCGCCCCCTCACCGAAATCGAACGGCAGGCCAGTTACTTTTTCTGGCGGGAAGTGGGCCGCCGCATGGGCATCCGCGACATACCGGAAAGCCTCGAGGCATACGACAAGTTCAACCGTGCGTTTGAGGCCGCCGAGTTTCGCTATTCGCCCGACAACGAGGCCATTGCCATGGCCACGCGCAACCTCATGCTCTCGTGGTTTTTGCCCAAAGCGCTCTGGAAAATCGGCGCTCCGTTTGTGCATGCCATGATGGACGACCACCTGCTTGAGGCCGTGGGTATGAAGCCCGCACCGCGCTGGATGCAAGCCTTTGTGCGTGGGGCGGTGCGCCTGCGCGGGCGATTGGCCGGTCTGCTTCCGCCGCGCCGCCGGCCGCGCCTGCTGACAAAAATACCCAGCCGGACGTATCCGACTGGGTATGTGATTTCGGAGTTGGGGCGGCCAAGTAACGGTTAGTTCAACCAGCCAAACTCGGTTCGGAATCTTGGCGAGAACGTGTAGTGCAGGTAAACGAACGCGTTCTGGTACCACTCGCGGGTGCCGGTGATGTTGGAATTGCGCCAGCGCCAGCCCGCGCCAAACGAGATACCCGGCCGCCCGATGAGATTGAGGAAATCGGCGGAAACGGCGATGGAGTGGTCGAGCCGCTGGCCAAAGCCGAACTGGTCGAGCGAAGGGTGATCGGTACCGTTATGTTGGGCGGCCAGCAGGTAGGAGGCGGTGTAGCCGGCGGAGATGCCCCAGCCGCGCTGGAAGTAAGTGTTTCCAATTTTGATCGGGCGCCCTTTTGCGATATACCGGATGTTGACAGGGGTGATATCGAGGTGGCAAACCCGCAGGCTGTCGGCACCGGGCTGGATGCTGGTTTCGCCGTAGCCTAATTCGCCTTGCCACCAGAAGAGGGGGAAGTTTTGTTTGCTAATCCGGCGTTTGGTATGTGCCTCGAAATTCGGGTTTTGCACCTTGCCGAGACCGTAGCGCAAGGTCAGGCCGAGGCCCCAGCCGGATCGGATGGCCTCGTTGGCAAAATGTTGGGTGTATTTCAAGCCGAGGATGCCGGGGTAGCAGAAGGAGGGGATGCCAACAGGGACAATGGCTACGGGGGTTCTTAAACTGTCACGATCCATATACACTATGCCGCCAGCACGTATGGTGTCGCCAACGCGGAGTATGCGGCCTCGTTCAGTTTGAATGGTATAGTACACCTTGCCCCAAGTTTCGTCCGTTGAAAAACCGAGGGCTTTGGCATCCCCCAAAGCGTTCAGTTTGCATGGAGGGGGGGGATCAACATCAACATGTCCGGTATCCCATCGCAACGAATCAGACCCAGGAGCTAATTTCAAACAAAGTGGGACGTTGGAAGAATCGGGATTATTAATGGCTGTCACGCCTGCAAGTAGCGGGTCGGTACCAATGCGCACCTTCACGTTCAAGGCCGAAGCAGAGCCGTTGTTTTGAAAATGGACGGAGTATTTGAGCAACTGATCAGACGTGCCAGGTGAGAGGATGGCGGGTTCTACGAGTATGTAATTGGGGTCGGCAGCCCAGTTGATGGAGGTGGCTTCTGCTATTTCCTGGTAAAAATTGTACGAGTCATCAAACGGGGTGGCTACACTGGCACCGCCTCCACTTGGGCTGGAAGAACCACCTACCAACCGGGTAAGGGCGGTTTCTTTTGTGCCTTCTTCTGGCGGCATATTTCCACCATCGGGATCATTGTACGCGATGTAGGCCAAAACGGGGCACATAACGCTGGTTGAATCCGTGATTTGTGACTTTAGGGTATCGGGCACTTCTACGTCGAAGAAGATGGTACGCTCTCCACTTCCGAAAGACAGGTCATTGAATCGCCACTGCCGCCCGCGGAGAGCGCCTAAAGATTGATATCCGGCTTCTAAAGTCACTTCTTCACCTTCGCCAAGTTCGCCCCATATTGAATCTAATATCACCATCATGGTGTCGGCGTGTAAAAAACCGATCACCCCGGAGACGGGCGATTGGGTGCGCGGGCGATATGTTATGGCCATTGTGAGGCCTTTGCCTGGGCGGGTCGCCCGCCAATTGGCCTCCAGTTCGATGTTCATGTTTACACCTTTGATCATGGTGTAGTTTGGGGCCGTGTATGAAAGCGCAGGTACTGAAACTGCATTACCCACCTTTTTCTTTTTCTTTTTTTTAAAGGGGTCGTAATCATCGGAATAGATAGGTTTGAGCGACAATTCCACATCAAAAGAGTCGGGAGGGACATTCTGCGGATATATGTGTGTTGGGAAGCTGTCATTCCCATAGGTGTGATCGCCAAAATTCCAAAAATAAATCCAACGGGCCATCGAGTCTTGGGATTCGCTGATTGGAGAAGGCAACCGAGGAAGTGTATCTGGAACAGTGCCCCATTTCAGTTCAAATTGAAGATGATTCCCATAGATTAAACTACCTGTCGTCGCCGGTGAAGGGTCAGGTATCCCCGGAAAGGCTGGCAACGGCACCGGATCCGGCCAAGGCTGCGCTTCAGCTCCAATGGGCAATAAAAAAGCAAAAAACAGGGCCATGCCCAACAAAGAAAAGTGTTTCATACAACGGACGATTAAGATGTTTACGCTTTGGTTGACTTTGTCGGAAACGGCGAACAATCCTCAACCGAACTGACGGTATAAAGGTAGGCCGGGTGCAAACATTTTTGATTTTTTTTTGGCATATCACAAAAATGGAGGCTGCACCATGCAGCAGGCAGGAAACTTCGCGCTACTTTCGTTGCGGAAAAACAACGTAACCTGCAAGATCATGTCCGAACAAACCACCTACCGCGCCATTACCGCTTGGGCAGAAGAAGATCGCCCGCGCGAAAAAATGCTGCTGAAAGGCAAAAACGCCCTCTCCGATACCGAGCTGCTGGCCATACTTATCGGCTCCGGCACTGTGGGCCAAAACGCCGTCACGCTCGCGCAAGCCGTGCTCGCCTCCGTAGGCAACAACCTGCACGAACTGGGCAAGCGCTCCGTGACTGAACTGCAACGCTTCCGGGGTATCGGCGAGGCCAAGGCGATCACCATCGCCGCAGCGCTGGAGCTGGGCCGCCGCCGCCAATTGTCCGACCTGCGCGAGCGGCCCCGTATCAGCTGCAGCCGCGATTCGTACCGCACCATTGCGCCCCTGCTCGCCGACCTACACCACGAGGAGTTTTGGGCACTGCTGCTCAACAAGGCCAACGAGGTAATCGCCCGCGAGCGCCTCAGCACCGGGGGGGCGGCAGGTACCGTAGTGGACGCGAAAATGCTGTTCAAGGTCGCCCTTGATGCCCGCGCCGCCGCCGTAATAGCCGTACATAACCACCCCTCTGGAAACCTCCAGCCCAGCCAACCCGACATCGAGCTCACCCGCCGCCTCCGCAATGCCGGCCAGATGCTTGACCTGCCCCTGCTTGATCACCTCATCGTGTCCGAGCGTGGGTACTTTAGTTTTGCGGACGAGGCCATGTTGTGACCGGCTTGCCACCCAAGCCGCGTGAACCTGTCCTTGGTATCATTGTTGAGACAAAACGAAAACAACGTGAAAGTAAACAGCACACACTCCAGCGCTGCATTGGCAGCCCTTGCCCTTTTGGCACTTTTTTCCTTCGGCGCATGTACAGCGAAGGATTGCCGCGACCCTTTTGGCCAGTGGGCCACCCGCGAAGGGCAGGCCATCGTCTTCAAAAAAAACGGCAAAGCCCTGTGGCTCACACGTTTCGGAAGCCAAGTGGACACCGTTCCGATGGCGTTTCGCTACGACTGCCGGGCTGAGCCGGCCTCCCTCGACTTTTTTGGATTCCGAGCTGGCCCGCTTGTCGGGAAAACCCTGTTCGGCATCGTTGAATGGAACAGCGACTCCACTTTCCGGTACAACGCTGATGCCGGAACCGACCCTGCTCTCCGGCCTACAACCTTCGAGAGCGACCAGACGATGAAATTTTTTTTGGAACGAGACGACCGAGCAAAAACGGAATAGATTATGCCCAAGGTTTTGATGTACGCACGTGCAACAATATTGGCGATGGCCTTGGTTTTACAGGCCTACGCCCCACCGGCCCTTGAGCCAGCTGCCGTTTCTATTGGTTCCCCCAAAAAAACACACCCGCCCGACCCGGAGGACGTAGCATTTTTTGAAAATAAAATCGAGTTGGCCTGCGCCAGCCAAACCTTGCCCGACCGGGCACTTGCCGTGGCCAAATCGTTCATCGGCACGCCCTACAAAACAGGCACCCTCGACATCGGAACCGAAGAGCGGCTGACGATCAACCTGCGTGCCGTGGACTGCTGGACGTTCATGGAGGCCAGTCTGGCTATCGCCCTTACTGCAGAGGCTGCCGACCCGGCGTTCGACACGTTGCAAAAATATGTGCAGCAGCTGCGCTACTGGGGCGGCACCGTGAACGGCTATGCTTCCCGTATCCACTACTTTTCCGGTTGGCTTTTACAGGCCGAAAAACTCGGCTACCTGCGCGACATAACCCGCGAACTCGGCGGCGTGGCCTTCCGCAACAACATCGGCTACATGACCGCCCGTCCCAAAAAATACCCGCGCCTGCACGACCCGGCCACTTTTCGGCAGATGCGCCAAGTGGAGGAGCGTCTGAACCGGCACCCGTGGCACTTTATCCCGCAGGGCAGCATCGAAAAAATGGAACATACGATCCGGGAAGGCGACCTCGTGGCCATCACCTCCGGAAAACGCGACCTCGACATAGCCCACCAAGGTTTTGCGGTGCGGAAAAACGGACGGGTTTTCCTCCTCCACGCCTCGTCACTGGGAAGGCGCGTACTGATTTCGGCGCAGCCGCTGGCGCAGTACGTCATCGCCCAAAAAGGCCAAACAGGCATCATGGTGGCCCGCTTGTCGGCCAACGGCAGGCCTGACATCGAAAAACGATGACCAGCCCCATTGCAAACCCCCAAACATGCTCCCAAGCCAATCCTTTGGTGCGGCCTTTGGGTTTTTCATCTAAAACGGGGCCATAAATGCAGCAAGTCGGCGTTTATTGGGGTTTCCAACCAACACACACCGCCGGTTGGCAATCCAAAACGGCACCGTAAAGGTATTTCGGCACGATTTTTTGGACAAGGTGTGTACTCAACAAAAACAGCACAATATGCTTTCAATGAGCAAACCGAATTGGATTATTGGGGTCGCTTTGGCCCTGCCTTTTGCCCTTTTTTCCCAAAAAGAAGACCAGATACTCCTGACCAACCCTTCGTTCGAAGGTATTCCCAAGTGTTGCGAAGCGCCCTCCGGCTGGTTCAACTGCGGCAAAACCGACGAAAGCCCCCCGGATATCCAGCCCGGTTTTTTTCAGGTGACAAAGGCACCCAATCATGGTGAAACCTACCTCGGCCTCGTCGTGCGCGACAACGATACATGGGAGGCCATCGGCCAGCGGTTGCCCCGCCCGTTAGAAAACAACAACTGCTATGAATTTTCGATGGACCTCTGCCGCGCCGAGCTCTACCTCAGTCTGAGCCGAACCACCGGCGATGAGGTGAACTACGCCACACCGGCCAAAATCCGCGTTTGGGGTGGTATGGGTTATTGCGACAAGCGCGAAATGCTGTACGAAACGCCGCTCATCACCACCACCCGCTGGCTGACCTACACCTTCCGCCTGCACCCCAAAAAGGGCACCTACCCGTTCATCTGCATTGAGGCCTACTACAAAACCCCGACTCTGTTCCCCTACAACGGCAATATCCTGATGGACAATGCCACACCCATCACGGTGATTGACTGCAACAAGGCTCCAATGGAAGAAAACCCGCCGACGGTGGCCGAAAAACCGGCGAAAACCCAGACTGCCGCCAAAAAAGTGGACACAGCGCCCATCATCGTAAAAGCGACCCCGACACCACCACCACCGGTAACCGAGAAAATATCGCGGGATGGCCTCCGAAAGGGAAGCACGATCCGGCTGGAAAACGTCTATTTCGATGCCGATAAATACGTCCTCAAACCGGAGTGTGTGCCAGCGCTTATGGTCGTGTACGATTTCCTCGTCGAGAACCCCGACGTGGTGCTGGAAGTGGGCGGCCACACCAACAACCGCCCCACCCCGGAGTTTGCCGAAACGCTATCCACCAGCCGGGCCAAATCCGTGGCCGAGTGGCTCATCAGCAAAGGCATACCCGTCGAGCGCGTGCAGTACAAGGGCTATGGAAAAAAATTCCCCATCGAGACCAATGCTACGCCCGAAGGCCGCAAACGCAACCAGCGCGTGGAGATCAAGATTTTGAGCATGAACGGGTGATTGCTTTTTATTAAATAGGTACATTATTTCGTCCGCGTTCAAGCGCAAACGCAACCCAAGGCGAAACAATGCTTTGTTCTACACCGGAGAACACATTGCCGTGAAACATGGAAACGCAACCAACCTTACCCCCCGCCTCACCGCCGCCCAAACCGAACCCTCGGATCGGCCCAAGCGTACAGCACGTCGGCCAAGAGCGAACCGAACACCGTGACCGCCGCAGCGAACATGACCATGGCAAACAACACCGCGTAGTCGTTTTGTGAAAAAGCGGCCTCCATTTTGATGCCCATGCCGGGGAAATCGAACAGGTACTCCACCACGAGCGAGCCGCCGAACAGCGCCGGGAAAAAACTGGCAAAAACCGTAATGATCGGAAAAAGCCCGTTTCGGAAGGCGTGCCGCCAAAACACGGCCCGTTCGCTCAGGCCCTTGGCCCGCGCGGTGCGGATAAAGTCCTGCCGCACTACTTCGAGGATACCGTTCCGCATTTGCATGGCCAAAATCGCCACCGCGTGCAGGGTTAGGGTGAGCACGGGCAGCACGAATTTTTCCAAATTGTCCCATGCCCACTGCCCGAAGGGCTTGCCGCTGAGTTGCCACGGTTCAGCGTTCATGCCGTTGATCAGACCGAGGCCCACGTCTTGGCGCGACAACAACAGGATCAGCAAACTGCCAACCCACACTACGGGCATGGCGTACAGGAATATCAACGCTGAACGCGCCCAACGGTCGGCGCGTTTGCCGTGGTGACGAGCCATGTACACACCCAACGGAACGCCGATCAGGTAAGCCAGTAGCAAGGCCATGCCGTTGATCAGCAGGGTGACTAACAAACTCGGACGCAGTTCCACGAGCAGGGGGTTGCCCGTCACGGCGGATGTTCCCGCGTCGCCGGAAAGGAACCCGCTCAGCCAGCGGTGGTACCGGTTTTGCAAACCGTGCCAATGCAGCGCGGGCAAAAACAGTTTCCAGCGCTGGGGCGTGCTTTCCCATTCCGACCATGCCTGCTCCACTGCAGCGATGCGGTTTCGCAACAGCGTTTTCACAACCGGATGGGAAAGGGTATCGGTACCGGCTCGTGCGATTTTCAATAAAACTGGTACCTCCCCGGGCTGCCGCACGTTGCGCAGCGCCGACAAGGCCACGAATACGGGGCCGGCAGGCGCTTGTTTCAATGCTTGGGTAAGGCCTGTAGTGACGGACTGCCAGTAAAGCGACGTGGCCGCCCAATTTCCGGTTTGCTCGGCCAGCTGCTCGAGCTGTTGCCGATCCTCCACCGGCAGGATGCGGTGCAGGGTGTCGGGCAAAGCTGCACTGCTCAGCGAAAGGTAAAATTCGGGCAAATTCAGGCCCAGGTCTCGTGCCTTGGCCAGATAGGCCGACGGATTTTCCTGGTAGCCGAACGGAATAGGATCGGCCACGGTGTACCGGCTCAGCGCGAAGGTGGCCAACGAGACGAGCAGCAATGTGGGCACGGCCAGCAGGATTCGACGCAGGAGGTAGGTGAGCATATTAGGTTGGTGAAAAAACTACCCCCGCAGGGCCTCCACGGCCTCCACAGATTTCGGTATCGGGTCGCCGAGCACGCGGTGCCCGGTGTCGGTGACTAACACATTGTCCTCAATGCGGATGCCGCCAAAGTTGCGGTATTTGGTCACGGTGGGGTAGTTGATAAACTCGGCGTGCATGTTTTTGCGCCGCCACTGGTCTATCAGTTGCGGAATGAAGTAGATGCCCGGCTCCACGGTGAGCACAAATCCCGGCTCCAAGGCGCGGGCCAGCCGCAGGTAGGCCGTGCCGAACTGGGTGCTGCGTTGCACGGAATCGGTATAACCAACGTAGTTTTCGCCCAAATCTTCCATGTCGTGTACGTCGAGGCCGATCATGTGGCCAAGGCCGTGGGGAAAAAATAAGGCGTGCGCCCCTTGGGCCACGGCTTCGTCAAGGTTGCCCTGCATAAGTCCCAGTGCCTTGAGGCCCTCGGCCAAGCGGCGGGCGGCGGCGAGGTGTACGTCGCGGTAAAGCACGCCTGGTTTGAGCGAGGCGATGGCGCTGACCTCGGCATCAAGCACGATCTGGTAGATTTCCCGTTGTTTGGGCGTGAAACGCCGATCCACCGGGAACGTGCGCGTGATGTCGCCCGCGTAATGCAGGGCCGTTTCGGCACCGAAATCGCCCAGCACCATCTGGCCCCGCTGGAGGGTATTGCCGTGGTGGTGGTTGTGCAGGATGTGGCCGTTGACGGACAGGATGACGGAGTACGACAGGTTGCCGCCCCCGCTCACGGCCATGCCCTCCACCATGCCCGCCAGCTCGGCCTCAATCTGCCCGGCCCGGGCCGTGCGCATGGCAGCCACGTGCATGGCACCGGTGACGTTGACGGCGCGTTCCATTTCGGCCACTTCTTCGGCGGACTTGTGTGCCCGCTGAGCCACTACGGCCCGGATAAACGCCTCCGACGCGGCCGCTTTTTGGCGGGCGGGTGGGAGGTTCAGGCAATTTTTCAGCAGAAGCATGTTGTCGTGCCGGTAAGGCGGCAGAATATGTACCGCCTGCCCGGAGCGGCGGGCTTTTTTCAAAAAAGCGGCGAGGCGGCGGAACGGCAGCACCTCGCGCACCCCCACCTGTTCGGCCAGCGATTTGAGGCGCGGCTGTGCGCCCATCCAGACCACATCCTCCAGCGTCGGGTCGTCGCCGAAGAGGATTTCCCGGTCGTTGTCCACGTCCACGATGGCGGCTAGGCCCGGCTGGTCGAGGCCGAAAAAGTAGAGAAAATTGCTGTCCTGACGGAAATGGTAGGTGTTGCCGGCGTAGTTCATGCCGAGCTCGTTGTTTCCGAGGAACAGGGCGATGCCGGATTTGAGGTCGCGTTTGAGCCGCTCGCGGCGGGCGTGGTAGTTGAACATAAATACAATGTGTTAATTAGGCAATGTGCTAATGTGCTAATTCCCAGCGTGCCACTAGTGGCGCGAAAGTAAACCTATTGCCCCGTTGTCAACGCCTTTTCCAAAAGAACAATGTCAAAATTGCTGTCCACTGCCGCCATTCCTTTTTTTGCCCAAACGGCTTTCCCCGAATACGCATCCCGCAGCGCAGTGCCATCGGGGAAAACACCCGCGACGGGCACGTTTTTTTTGCCTTTCGGCAAATCCAAGGCTACTACCACTGTGTCGGCAAAACTGGGCCGGGCGTATGTGCGCTGAAAAACGTACGGTTTTTCGGACAGCATACGGTGCTCGCCTGCGCCCACGGCGGGGTGATTTTTGCGGAAACGACCGAGCTTTTGCCAGTGAGCCAGCACGTCCTGAGCGCGGTGCCCGTTGCGGTTGGCGTTGGCCTGGAGCTCGTCCCAGTTCATGAACGACCGGAGAGTGGCATCGCCCTCGGTGCCAGGAATGTCCAACGGGCGGTTGGTTTCGTCGCCGTAATAGATTTGGGCGGCACCGGGGCAGAGCAGCAGTTTGGTTGCCGCCGAGAGCGGTTTTTTGCGCTGCTTGTCGAAGGGGCTGCCGTCGTCGTGGGAGCTGAGGTAGTTAAGCACGCTCTTGCCGCGCAATGGGCCGTGGAGTTGGTTGGCGTAATGGGAAAAAAGGGCTTCGTACGACTGGTTATTCGCGTCGGATTTCATGCCGAAATTGATGACGCTGTGAAAACCGTTGGCGTAGTAGTCCACCTTGCGGTCGCCAAAATCATAGTCGCGCCCGCTGGCAATATTGTAGCCGTACACTTCGCCGACCATGTAAAACTCGTTGTTGTCCAGCGCCTTGGCGGGGTTGTTTTTTTTCCAGTCGGCCAACGCACGCGCAGCCTCGTGCTGGAGTTCGGCCCACACATTCTCCTCCACATGCTTGACTGTGTCGCAGCGGTAGCCGTCAATGCCGAGGCGGCGCACCCAGTCGGTGAGCCATTTTATGATGAAAAAACGCGGCGCACGCGGGTGGCCGGTTCGTTCGAAAAAAGCATCCAATTCGGCCAATTCATGTTGGAGGCGGCCTTCGCGCTCCCATTTTTTTAACAAAAACGGCGGCAGTTCCACAGGGTCGGTGCTTTCCGTTTTGATGTCAGGCAGGTTTTTCACGAGTGTGCAGGTAACGGCGGAGGCGTATCCCCGGTAGGTACACTGGGGGGCTGTGCGTGCCCAGCCGCTCCAGAGCGGGTCTTGAGCGGTGACAGGGCCGGTGTGGTTGATGACCGCGTCGAGCAGGATGCGAATGCCGCGTCGGTGGGCTTTGTCCACCAATTCGGCTAAGTCGCGTTCGGTGCCGAAATTGGGGTCGAGGCGGGTCCAGTCCTGCGTCCAGTATCCGTGAAAGCCATATGTGGCACCGGTGCCCTCTTCTACCACGCCGTGGTTTTGTTCGAACACCGGCGTGAACCAAATGGCCGAAATGCCGAGCCGATCGAAGTACCCTTCTTCTAATTTTTGGATGATGCCCCGGATGTCGCCGCCCATGAAACCCCGAAGTTTGGCTGCAGGAGCCTGCCGGTCAACGTGTACATCGTTGGCCGGATCGCCGTTGGCAAAACGGTCGGTGAGCAGAAAATAGATGTTGGCGTTTTCCCAAAGAAAAGGCGCTCGGCTGTGAAAATCTGTTTTGTGCGGACAGGCCATGCCGGTCATGCCCAAAAAAAGCAGCGAAATACCAAGTTGTCGGACAAGCATCGAATCAAGCGTTCGTGTTGAATTTGGGTGCCAACATATTGCTTTTTGGGCAAATGAACTTGGATGATAAATGATGAATGATAAATGATGAATGATGAATGATGAATGGCCGCTCGCGCATGCCTAAACTTTGGCGGCGCTACGGTAATTTTGCCCCCTCTTGTGAGAAGTGGTTATTGGTTAGAAGGTTGGAAAGTTTCTGGTTGAAAGGTTTCTGGTTGGCTCTTACCCAACCTTACCCGCAACCTTCTAACCCGCAACCTTAAAAACATAGTCATAATGGCGCTTTTAAGATCAATTTGGGACGACCTCCGGTACACATTCCGTACCGGGAGCATGGTGACCCTGCTCATCATCGTAAACTTCGGGATTTTCGTCCTCGTAAACATTGCATTGTTGTTCCTGCTCGTGGCAAAAGGTGCCGATGAGGGGCGGTTTGCCCTGCAGGAAGGACTGGAATGGCTGTGCATGCCCGCTTCGATCCGCACGCTGCTGTACCAGCTCTGGTCGCCGTTGACGCACATGTTTTTGCACGAGAGTTTCTGGCACGTTGTGAACAACATTGCCTTCCTGTCCATTTTCGGGGCGGTTGTCAGCGACCTGTTGGGCAACCGCCGCGTGCTGCCCGTTTACTTGCTCGGCGGCTTGGCTGGCGGAGTGGCGTTCATGCTTTCGGCGCAGTTCGTGCCCTATGTCGGTTCGTATGCGCTCGGCGCGTCGGGTGCCGTGATGGCCCTCGGCGGCGCTGCGATGGTAATGGCACCTGACTACCGCGTTCCGTTGTTTCTGCTGGGCGACGTGAAGGTGAAATACATCGTGATCGTGTTGCTGCTGTTCGACCTGATCGGTGTGGCCAACAAGTATAACTCGGGCGGCCACCTGGCCCACCTCGGCGGCTTCGCGATGGGCTGTTTGTTTGTCTATCGTTTGCGCGATGGCCAAGACCTGGCCGAGCCGGTGAACCGCACATTGGACTACGTTTCGGGCTGGTTTTCCGGGAGAGGCAGCTTGACAGTGTCCCATTCTCGTGGGAAGGTCAAAAAAGCCGCAGCTGGCGCACCGTTCACCGCCACCCGTGGCGGGCAGGCTCCGCACGACGAAGCCGCCAACCAGCAGCAGCAGCTGGATGACATTCTGAGCAAAATAAAGGCAGGTGGCTACGAAAGCCTGACCGCCGAGGAAAAAGAATTCCTGTACAACGCCAGCAAGCGATAAGGCACCTCAAGCCATGATGCGGTACTTGCTTAAACACTTCGTAAAAATCCTCAGCGCGGCGGTCATCACCGGCACGTTTTTGTCCTACCTGTCGCCGTACATCAACCCCGCCCTTTTCCGCTGGGCGGCCTTTTTCGGCACGGCTTTCCCGTGGTTTTTGCTTGCCAACCTGGCCTTGCTCGGTATTTGGGCGTTCCGGCTCAACCGATTTGCCCTGTACCACCTCGGTATGCTTGTGTTCGGGTGGCAGCACGTCACGGCCTTTGTCGGGCTGAACGCGGGCACCAAAGCCGCTCCCGAAAGTGCCGTCACGGTGGCCACGCACAACCTCGGCGGATTGTTCCGGGGCATCAACCTCGAAGACGAAGAGTGGGGCGGTATTTTTACCCGCTATACCCGGTTTTTGAAAGATCAGGGCGATCCTGACATCCTGTGCGTGCAGGAAACCGGGCGCAAGTTTTTCCGGGCGCTCGGCCCGCAGTTGGGTCTGCCAAATGTTTTTGAGTTGAACCGATCCGGCACCGCCATCCTCAGCCGCTACCCCGTGCTTCGCGGCGGTCAATTGCCCTTTGGCCAGCCCGAAAACACCTCCATCTGGGCCGATTTGAAAATTGGAAAACACACGGTGCGCGTGTACAACGTTCACCTCCAATCCAACAAAGTCACCTCCGATACCGAACACGTCATCCAAGACTCCGACCTGAAAAACGAACAGACCTGGCGGGACATCAACCGGGTGCTGCGCAAAGTGGGTGGTGCCACCAGCATCCGTGCCGGACAAGCCGCCACCCTGCACGACCTCATGGCCGCCAGCCCGTACCCGGTCATTCTCTGTGGTGATTTCAACGATACGCCGAATTCCTACGTGTACGACCGCCTGGCCGAGGGCCTCACCGACACGTTTCGCGAAAAAGGCTTTGGCATCGGCACCACGTTCGGCGGGGCCATACCGTTTCTCCGCATTGATTACGTGCTGGCCGACCCTACGCTGAAGGTGTACGACTGCCGGGTGCCGAGGGACCCGACCTCGGATCATTATCCGGTAGTGGCCGTGATGGGTTTTTAACTTGAACATTGAACCGCAGGTTCAATGTTCAAGTTAAAAAACCCGCCGCACCACCGCCTCCCGGTAGTTCGCCCCGATGGGCAGTTTTTCCTTGCCTACGTGTACCATGTTCCCCTCGAGGGAGTCAATCTTGTCAATGGCCACGATGTACGATTTGTGGATGCGGATGAAGCGATCTGCGGGCAGTTCTTCCTCTAAATTTTTCAGCGCACTCAGGGAAAGCAAACGCCCGGTGGGCAAGTGGAAGGCCACGTATTCCCGCATGCCCTGGATGAACCGGATATCGTCCAATTTGATGCGGTGGACTTTGTGGTCGGCCTTCACCAGTATGAAGTCCCTGACCGGCTGATCTGTTTCTTTGCTCGCATGCAGGTTTCCGGCACGGGCCTGAAGGAGCGTGGCGGCTTTGTTCACCGCCTGAAGAAAGCGCTCGAACGAAAACGGTTTGAGCAGGTAATCGGTCACGTCAAGCGCGTATCCGTCAAGCGCAAACTCAGCGTAGGCGGTAGTGAAAATGACCAAAGGTTTGTTCGTCAGCGTGCGCAAAAACTCGATGCCCGTGATTTCTGGCATCTGGATATCGAGAAACAGGAGGTCAATCCCTTGCTGTTGGAGCACACTTACAGCCTCCAACGGATTGGCACAGGCGGCTGCCAATTCCAAATTCGGCAGCCGCCCGATGTAGTTTTGCATCAGGGCGCGGGCGAGCTCTTCATCGTCCACTACGAGGCAGCGGATGGGTTTAGGTTTCATTTTCTGCGTGTTTTTCGATAATCTGAAGTTTCTTCAGTAGTAGTTAAGCCTTGAAAATTGGCCTTCGTACAAAGGCCGATTTTTCAAGGCTCAACTACTTGTAGTGCGACCGAAAAAAGGATAGCGTCAGTCAATCGCTCTCAGTCATTGTTTCATCAACCGGCCTTCGTACTGCTGCTCGTGCGACTGCACCCGCACGGAGTACACACCAGATGGCAAGCCACCCAAGTCAACCGGCAGTGCCGAAGTTCCAGTATTTTTGTAGGCCGTGAAAGCACGCACCAGTGCGCCATTTTGAGCGATCACGGACACCTGCACCTGCCCGGACCAGTCGCCGTTGAGGTAGGCCACGGTGCGTTCGGCGGCTGGGTTGGGCATCAGGCGCAAGGGCAATGCCGTTGCGCCGGGTTGGTGCGTACCGATGGTTTGGGATTCAAAGCAGCCCTTGTCGGGTATCGCCGAGCGGGGGGTGCCGAGCAGATCGGTCGTCGGGGCACCGAGGGCAATACCTTTGTCAATGCAGGGCTGCCAGCCTTTAAGCGGTAGTCAAGTTGGCTGGCATCTTCAAACAGAGGATCGGCGTTGGCCGCGTCGTTTGTTTGGGTCAAAACGGCTGCGAGGGTATTGTCGCCGCTGTGGTTGCCGCCCAGGGATGTCACGGTTGGGGTGCCCGCTTCGATCTGGTAGTCTTTGCCAAGACTGCCGAACAGGATGCAGTTTTGCAGCGACAGTGTGGCCGTTCCCAGGGAATCTTCCCATTGGGCGATTCCCGCACCGATGCCCGCGATATTCTCGGCGAACGTGCAGTTGAGCACCGAGAGCGGCGATGCCGAGCCGGAAGCGTTGTTGCTAATTGCCCCTCCGGCCCCCATGGTGCTGAGATTTTGGTTGGAAACAAACAGGCAGTTGACCACGTCGGTGTTGTAGTTGGAAATGTTGATGCCAGCGGCCTGATCCTTGGCGAAATTGAACTGGAAACGCGAGCTTCGGATGAGGATGTTGCCGACATTGAACGTGTCGTCGGCAACGCTTATGGCACCCCCAACACCGAGGTCGCTTGAGCCAGTCACGCCCACGGAGTTGGTCTCAAATGTGCTGTTTTCGACCAGAATTGTACCCCCATTGATGATGTTTATTCCTCCTCCGGTACGCTCGGCGTTGTTGGAGGAGTAGGTACAATCTTGCACGGTCACCTTTGAATTGGTGTTTTGCATGAACGTGCCTGCGCCCGTCCGGCCTTTGTTGGACGTGAACGTGCATTTTTTGAACGTAACGTTGGCCGTGAAGCCTACCGATGCCCCGCCGCCACTGGTGGTGGCCGAGTTGCTGACGAAATCACACTCCTCGTAGGTGCCCACGGTGCCCGCGTTGTAATTGGTGGACGAGCCGCCGAAATTGGATGAGCCGCCCTCGAAGCGGCAGCCTTTGTACAGGAAAAGCGAGGAGTCGGCGTGGTGTATCTGTCCGCCGCTGGTGGTGGCGCTGCCCTTTTTGAACGTGCTGTTCAGCACTTCGTATCGTGCCCGGAGGCTATACAGGCTACCGCCGCGTGCGGCATTCGTGTTCAAGCCCGGAGCAGCGCGGTTTTCCTCAAAGAGACAATTTTCGATATAATTTTTGTTGCCCGCCACGTAGCCGCTCATGTAAATGGCTCCGGCGAGGTGGCCAGCGTTGTTCAGGAAAATGCAGTTTTTGATCGTGGATGTGGTGGTGGCGTTGAAAATGGCACCGCCCGTGGCCACGTTCGCTGAATTCGTGATATCCAGGGCCACGTTGTCTTCGAACAGGCAGTTGTCAATGGTGAAAGGGAAAACGCCCTCGCGCCCGTCGTTGTACATGCCCGCATAATCGTTGGCGCGGTTGCCTTTGAACGTGCTGTTGGTCAGCGTGAACGTGGTTTTCCAAGTGTACATACCCGCGCAGGGGTTTGTGCCCGCGTCGTTGTTCAGGAAACTACAGCTGTCCACGGTCATATTGGCCGACGTGATGACGTACAGCGAGCCTCGGATGGTTTTGTTTTCTGAAAAAATACAACGCCGCATGGTGCTGCCGCCCATCAGGTCGCGCAGGTAAATACCGGCGCTGAGCAGGCTGGTGCCGTTTTTGTCGAACAGGCAGTTGTACACGTCCAAGCCGCTGGCTGCGTCAGTGACAGCAGCAAGAGCGCCGCCCGTTTCGGCATAGTTGTCGGTGAACCGGCAGGTGCGCACGGTCAGTTTGGCGGTGGTCAGGATACCGCCGCCCCGGCGCGTGAGATCGGGATTAGGGTCGCCCACCACAGTTTGTCCGCCCGAAATGGTGAACCCGTCCACCACGGCCCGGTCGGCGGCATTGCCGGACGACACCACTTCCAGCACGTGCAGGGAGTTGTCGGTGCGGTTGGTGGTGTAGTTCCCGGCCACATCGTTGCCTGTCAGGTCGCCACTGAGGATGGTCACGTTGGCCACCGGATTGCGTGCGGCAAGGGTAGCTTCGTTTCCGACAAACCCGCCGTACAGCGCCACCCCAGCCTTCATTGAAAATACGGCATTGGCCGCTCCTGCGGGTTTGTAGGTGCCCGCAGCCACCCACACGGCATTGCCGGGGTTGGCTGCTGCCAGTGCCGTGCTCAGAGCGGTGTAGGCATCCTGCCACGAGGTTCCGTTGTTGGCTCCCGTGGCGTTGGATTTGACATAAATCGTTTGAGCAGAAAGGCATGTGATTGTCAGGGTCAGGTACAGAAAGAGTAGCGATTTTTTCATAGATCGAAAAATTTGAAATGGTGTGCTGTTTGTGGCCGTGAAAATGGCGAGAAAAATCCACAATGGGGGAAAAACAACGTTGGTTGTTCAAATTTGCTCAAACTGCACACTTACCCCGGAAACGAAATTTTCCCCATGCCAACCAAAGGCAGGCCGCCCAATCGGGCTTCCGGGGGCGTTTGCCCGGCGACGGTTTCATTCGCCAGAACAGCGAACAGAACTGCCTCTTTCGCGTCACCCGAAAAACCGAGCGCTTCCATGCCGGTCAGGGTGCAACCGGGCAGGTTTTCCCGCAGGGACTCCACCAGTAAAGGATTGTGTGCCCCGCCGCCGCTCAGGAAAACAGCCCTTTTTTCCGCCGTGGGCTGCACGCGCCGGATACCGTCAGCGACGGTGTCGGCGGTCAGGTGGGCCAGCGTAGCCAGCAGGTCGTGGGGCGACGTGGCGGTGGAGCGGGTTTGCTCCAAAACCCAGTCGAGGCCAAACTGCTCCGGCCCGGTCGAGGAAGGGTAAGGCCGGGCGAAGTACGGGTGGTTTTTGAGGCGGGCCAGCAGGTCGGCATCCACGCGGCCCTGCCGGGCGAGGTGCCCGTCGGTATCGCAGGGCAGGTCGAAAAAACGACGGGCAGCGGCATCCAACAGGGTATTGCCGGGGCCGGTGTCGGTAGCGAACACCTTGGCCGGGTCGCTGTCGCCGGGCAGGAAGGTGAAATTGGCGATGCCGCCGAGGTTGAGCAGGAAGCGGTCTTCGCCGGGCTGGGAGAACAAAAAATAATCGCCGTACAAAGCCAACGGGGCACCCTCGCCACCAGCGGCGAGGTGCTTTTGCCGGAAATCGCTCACGGTCGTTATGCCCGTTCTGCGGGCGATATGGTCGCCATCGCCGATCTGGAGCGTGGCGTTGGGGTAAGCGGGCAGGCCGTGAAACTGGCGCGGGGCGTGGAACACCGTTTGCCCGTGGCTGGCGATCAGGTCCACCGCCTGCGGCGAAACGCTCCATTGCGCCAGCAGGTCGTTCACGATGGCTGCGTGCCGCTCGGCCACCACTACGTTGAGCAGCACGAGGTGCTGAAAATCAATGCTTGGCTGGGCAAAAACCCGACGCACATCTTTCCGAAAATCCGCGTCGTATGGCACAGTGGCGAAGTGTTCGACGCGGATTTTGGTCAAAAAACCGCTGCCCTCCACCGTGCAAAGCGCCACGTCAAGCCCGTCCAACGACGTGCCGGACATTAGCCCGATAATCGTGCGGGCGGGTTTGCGGACCAAAGCCGCGAGTTGCTCCACATGTTGTTTCATCGGTATCACTTAGCGCTCTACCCGGACACTGGTCATACGGATGTCGGTCAGCGGTCGGTTATTGGCATCACGGGGCACGGCAGCGATGCGGTCGAGCACCTCCAAACCGGACACAACTTCCCCGAAAACGGTGTATTGGCCTTCCAACTGTGGAGCGCCGCCCTTTGCCTTGTGCTGTGCCCGCCATTCAGGACTGAACTTGGTGCCGAGCCGCTGCTCCCACTGGTCAAGGGATTCGTCGGTTTGCGGGATGCCCTGCACGATGAAAAACTGGCTGCCGTTGGATTCCCGCGCCGGGTTGACCTGATCGGGCATGCGGGCTGACGCCAAGGCACCGCGCACATGCGGGAAACGGATTTCTGGTGGCAGGGTGTACCCCGGGCCGCCGCCGCCAAGCATGACACCTGCCGGTGCCGTTCGCGAGTTTGGGTCTCCAGCCTGAATCATAAAATCAGGCATCACGCGGTGGAACAACAGGCTGTCGAAAAAATGCTCTTCGGTTAGTTTGACGAAGTTGTCGCGGTGCCGGGGCGTTTCTTCGTACAAGCGCACGCGGATGTCGCCCATGCTCGTCGAGATGAGCACAGTGGTTTCTTTTTGTTGACAGGCGGCCAGCGCAAGGCAGCCGAACAGGAGCAGGGAGCGTAGTTTTTTTATCATAAAAATGTGCTGTGCAGGTGGTAGTGTTCGGGCAAAAGTACGCGCATCTCCTGCTGCATCCGCTCCGCCTCGGCGCGAGCGGCTTCGGCGAAATCCAAGCCGCCTGACGCGAACAGGATGCTGCGCGAGGCATTGATCAGCAACCCGCAATCGCGGGTCAGGCCGTGCCGGCAAATGGCCGCCAGGTCGCCGCCTTGGGCACCCACGCCGGGCACCAACAGGAAGTGGTCGGGTGCGATTTCGCGCACGCGGGCGAAGGCTTCGGGATGTGTGGCACCGACGACGAACATCAGGTTGTCGGGTGTGCCCCAGGCCTGTGCCCGGTGCAGTACACGCTCCCAGAGCGGTTCGCGGGAATCTTCGAGCAACCCGCGCTGAAAATCTTCGCTGCCGGGGTTGGAGGTGAGCGCCAGCACGATGGCCCATTTGTCGGGGAAGCCCAAAAAAGGCGACACACTGTCGGCACCCATGTATGGTGCCACGGTGACGGCATCGCAGGCGGTTTTTTCAAAAAAAGCCTCGGCGTACATTCGGCTGGTGTTGCCGATATCGCCGCGTTTGGCATCAGCGATAACGAAATGCTCCGGCCCGATGTAGGCCACTGTGCGCTCGAAATCGCGCCAGCCCTCAGAGCCGCGAGCCTCGTAAAACGCGAGGTTGGGCTTGTACGCCACGCACAGGTCGCGCGTGGCATCAATGATCTGCCGGTTGAACTGAAAAACAGCGTCGGGCTGGCCCAGCAAGTGTTTGGGCAACTTGTGTGGGTCGGAGTCCAGCCCGACGCAGAGGAAAGATTGTTTTCGGAAAATTTCCGATACGAGGGTTTGCCGCTTCATGGGCTACTTATGACTGTTTCATTTTCATCACGGTTTCCTGTACGAACTCGGGTTTCCAGGCATCTGACAGGCGCAGGGTCTCGTCGCGCCCAAGCGTGTAGGCAATGGTCCGCACGCCTTTTGGGGCGTATGCAAGCAGCAAGTCGGTGAACACATTGTAAGCGGCCCGGGTCTTTTGGCTGCCGAGCTCGCTGTATGACACGGCAGCGAACGTGGAACAGGGCACCAAGCTGTCTTTGTGGTTTATGTAGCTGTGCCCTGCGATGACTTGGCAGCCTGCCGAGAAGTTGGCGCTGCCCACGCCCGACCAGTGGATGTTGATGGTGGTGTTAGGCGTTTCTTCAAAGCCAGTGGCTATGTCTGCTTCGGTGAGTATGCGGTCGGCGTTTTTGTCGCGAAAAACCAGCACGCCGACGGAGGCCGGGCGCAGGGCACGGTACACGGTTTTTTCGTCGCTTACCTTGTGCCAGCCGAACTGGTAGTGGTGCTGGCCTTCGATGAGGAAGGGAATATCCTTGCGGTCGGCCATATTCGGGTTGGGGTCGGTGGAACCCCAAAATTTGAACACCATGCCGCGGATGAGCAGGACGAACAGGTCGTCGTTTTCGCGCCTGCCGGTGAAAATCTCTTGCCCGTTGCGCAACCCGATGAGGTGAATGGTTTCGGGCGACACGTCCCAGTCGTTCACCTTTCGGGTATCGGTAGGTTTAGCGTAAGCCTCCACCCGCTGGCGGATAGGGCTTGGGTTGGTCTGGAAATGGCTTTTCGCCTTTTCGAGCAGCGCGATCCAGTTTTTGTACTCCTGCGACGGCGCATTGGCGCTTGCGCCCCATTCGCACACGCCGAGGTTGTCTTGCTTCCATTTTTCCACAAAACCCAGCGTGTTCGGGCCGGCTACGCCGTCGGGCACACCGATGGACGCGTCGCCCCGCACCGTGCGGATGTACTCCTGAAAAAGCCGCACGCCTGCTTGCGTGGTGTATCCGTAAATGCCGTCCACAGCATCAGGCCGGGCGAGGAAGCCCGCATCAAGCAGGAACTGCTGCAACTGCCGGACACCGTTGCCTTGCATGGGCTGAAAATCGCTCCAGGCGCTGTTGCCCTCGTCGCGAAATTGTCGTTTTTGTTTCAGCGGGTCGGCAAGAGCGGCGTGAAAGCGGTTAAAGAACTCGTCCTTGTTGGCTGGCATGGCATCTGCATCCACGCTTCCGAGATTGAATTTCATGGCAATAAAGTTTTGATGGTGATGGTGAATTAGTGTGGACATTTAATTATTCCAAACTCCCTCGTATAAGGTTTCTTGCTCGCCGGTTATGTCAATGCTCACTTTGACTATCGTCTTGTAAAAGTGGAAGAATGCGCCATTACCGTCAAGGGTGTAATAGATCGAGACATGGTCTGTGGCATTTTCCACCACCTTCCCTGTGCCTTCGGTTTCGCCATCAACGTAAATGGAGCATGTCTGATCGTCTTGGAAAACAAAGGAGGGGAGGGTACCATTGTTTGTGATGTCGACCGTTGCCTGCCATGTTGCGGTGCCGGTTTTGGCTAAAAGTTCGTCGAGCAGAGTGGCTGCTGGTTGTCCCTGGCTGCCAGTCTCGGATTCGGCAATTTGTTGGGTTTCCTGTGCCAGATCGCTGGAATTCTCCGAGTCGCCGCCGCTCATTGCCCAAACCAGCAGTACGATAATGAATACGGCTCCCCCGATGATGAAGTAAAGTTTGTTGTTGTTTTGCGCAGGCACCTCTTGGTGGGTTGGCCTGTATGCAGGCGTTGCAGCTGTTTTACGTTTGCTGGCCTCGGCCAGATACTCCGGCGTGAGCTGGGGCAGCAGTTTGAGGATGGCATCGTTGATTTTGGCTTTTTCCAGGGTTGCCTCCTGACTGGACATGGTGCCCACGTTCACGGCACGCTCCACACTTTGCATACGGCTGCGCAGCATGACGAGGTTGTCAATGATATCGGCGTTGTTTTCCTTGACAAATTTGTACAGTTCTTCGAGCGATTTCTCGGTTTCGCCCGCCGAGATCATTTCCCGGATTTGGTCAACTAAAGTCATGTTGGTATGCTGTTTTGTTTTTGAATCTCTTGATTTGGCTTTTTTACTTTTTGATTGGTATAGGCATCCGCGTTTCTATGATTGAATTTTATGACAATAAAGTTTTGATAATGAGGTGAAATTGTCTGATTGTTTGACTACTTCCAGGCCCCGTTGTAGTAGATTTTCCATTCGCCGGTTTGGCCATTACGCACTTCTGCGGTCGTCACGTAAATGCGCATGTATTCGCCTGTTCCAGCGTCGTAGATCATGACATAGTCTGCGGCATCTTCTACCACTGTCCATGTGCTTAGTAGTTCGCCGTAGGCGAATTCGGAGCAGGTAGTATTGTCTTGAAAAGCAAAGGAGCTGACACCTGTATCGTCTAGATGATTGACCGATGCCACCCAAACAGCGGTGCCATTCGTCGCTAAAAGACTGGCGAGTTTGGAGGTTTCAGGTTGTTCTTGACTATCACCCGCTTGTTCGACAAGTTGTTCTCCCTGGGCCAGATCGCTGGTTGCCTCCGAGTCGCCTCCGCTCATGGACCAGATCAGCAATACCAACGCGAGTACGGCTCCACCGATAATGAAGTACAATTTATTGCTTTGTTGGGCGGGCCTTTGCGGTATTGGCGGGGTGTATGCTGCTTTCGATTTTCGTTTGCTTGCCTCTGCCAGATACTCCGGCGTTAGTTGGGGCAGCAGTTTGAGGATGGCATCGTTGATCTTGGCTTTTTCCAAGGTTGCCTCCTGGCTGGACATAGTGCCCACGTTCACCGCACGCTCCACACTTTGCATACGGCTGCGCAGCATGACGAGGTTGTCGATGATATCGGCGTTGTTTTCCTTGACAAATTTGTACAGTTCTTCGAGCGATTTCTCCGTTTCGCCTGCCGAGATCATGTCCCGGATTTGGTCAACTAACGTCATGTTCGGTTGCTGTTTTGTTTGATAAATGTGCTGCGAAGGTAAAAATTCTTGCCTCGGTTAGTTTCTTCCGCCTGTTTTTTCCGGTTTGGTTCACATTTTTTTTCCATAAATCCAGCCGAACCACGACGTTTTCCGAATGAATACCTCAACCAGCACAAAGTTCATCACCCAACTTGGCCAGGCCACCAAACGGTAAGCATCTTCCGGGTCTATGTCCGTGTGCATGGCCAGCCCAAATTGCATGATCCGTAAGGTGATGGCCGACAGCGTAAGCGCATAGCTGCGCAACATCCAGGCCCCGTGTCGCCGCACGTCGCCCGACCGAATGGCCCGCCATGCCACCCAGGTACACCACCACCACAACCCACTGAGCACCAAAAACGAGGACTGAGCAACAAGCCCGCCGTTGGCGTACCAGGCCATGAGCATACCCGCAGGCCCGCATACCACGAGGATGCTGAGCACATAAGCCCGTCCGACCCAGCGATGCAGTGTCGGCGCGTGGCGCAAGATATAGCCGGAAAACTGTGTTAAACCCGCTGTCAGCACCAGCAGTGCCGGGAAAATATGCAGGTAAAATGCTGCCTGATAGTGCAGCAAGTGGATAATGTGCTGTTTGGTGAGCAGGAAATCAATGTCTGTACGGCCGGAGGTGTAGGGGCTGATGATGTTGAACATCACCCAGGTGAAAAAGGCGAGCAGTACAAGGCCAAAGAAACTCAGGGCAAGGCGCGGGAAGGATTTGGCGAGCATGACGGTTAGGTTTGCTCCCAAAGAACGGCCTATTGGCTGATCCTGTACACGACATTCCCGATATTTCGCGGTGCCGTATCACCCGGGCATAGCGTGCGGACATCCACAAGGTACAACCTTGAGCCTACCGGAAGTTTTTCTGCTTGATCCAAAATTTTGGCCGGAACCGTGTTGCCTGTTACGACATGTTCGACAATGTCCGAGCTGTCTCTTTGCAGGACAATGTTGAACCGGGTAATCATGCACTGTGCGTCAAAATCAAAATTTTGCCTTGTCTGAAACAAAATTTGCTCGCTTTCGCCTCGGCACTGAAATTTAAACACGCTCTTAACAACCACAAGGTGCCTGCAATCGCCTAATACTGTGATCTGGCCTTCGCCCACCAGCCGGGCGGTCAGGTCGGAACATTTGTAGCCCGGCACCGCCACGGTGATCGGGTTGTCCACCCCGATATAAAACACGTTCATTTTGTTTGCTCCGACAAACACTACAGCCGGGGGCAGTGAATCCGGCTCTGCTTGATCGCCAACAGGCGTAATGGAATTTTTTTCAGGTTTAGCGCTTGGCGAACCCGCGACGGTTTGCGATGCTGCATCTGTCAGGGCGTTGTTTTTTACCGGCAAAACAACTCATGGCAAACTGATTTTGAGTGAACGGGTGGATGTGTTGCAGGTTCATCAGGACTTTGGCGTACAACAGCCGGTCCGGCGCATGCTGCAACACAAGATCGTCGCAGCAGTGCTCGCTGTGGCGGCGGGCTTCTTTGGACAGGAGCCAGAATAAGGGATGGTAAAAAAAGCAGACCTCAAGGATTAGTTGGAAAAACCGCTATTCCTGCACCAAAAAGCCCCGTAATACTTTCCGGTTGACTTTTTTATCAAAAATGGCGGCAATGGGAATAGAGAAGCCTGGAACGGCGTGGCCGAGGACCGAACCTTCGGAGGATTTCAGCACGAGGCGGTACTTGCCGTTTTCCAGCAGGTATTGCTCTACGGTTTGGTCGTGCGGATCAATGATCCAGTATTCCTGCACACCGTGTTGCTCGTAGTCGTTGAACTTGGTGACGGTATCGTGTTCAATCGTTTTCTGACTGCTTTTGGAAAGCACCTCCGCCACGAAATCCGGCACAGGAAAAAGCAACTGATCGTCCTGAAACTGAGCAGATTTTTCGTTGCCGAAAAAACAGATGTCCGGCTCGTAGTCGTTGCGGGTGAATCTGGTCAGAATTTTCTCTACTCCGACAAAGCCAAGGTCGTGCCCATCCACATAGTTCATGAGCAAGTTGAGCAGATATTTTGTTGCATCATTGTGCATTTTCACCACCGGCGAATGAAACACAATTTCTCCGTTGACGAACTCCGCTTTGTCGTCTTCGGTGATATGGTCGTAAAATTCCAGGCGGCGATGCTGCTCGTTTTTCAGGCGCTCGCGGATGTGCTCCACGATAAGCACAGCGTCTGAGTGCTCCATGATTTGATCCACGATGTCGGTCCGGCCGTACATGATTGCGTCAGTTTAAGCCCCAAAAATACGCGAAACCAGTCAAGCGTACAACGGGAAGTTTTTCACAAACGCATTCACCTCCCGGCCCACCGCAGCATGGTGTGCTGCATCTTCGGGTCGCGAGAGCACCGAGTCAATCCACTCCACGACGCGGCGGCAGTCTGCCTCCCGCAAGCCGCGGGTGGTGATGGCCGCTGTGCCAACCCGGATACCGGAGGTGGTCATGGGCGGTTGCGGGTCGTAGGGGATCATGTTTTTGTTGACGGTGATGTCGGCAGCACCGAGGGCATTTTCGGCCACTTTCCCGTTCACATTTTTGGAACGCAGGTCAATGAGCATGAGGTGGTTGTCGGTGCCGCCAGAAATGATGTGGTACCCCCGCGCTGTGAATTCGTCGGCCATTGCCGATGCGTTTTTGATCACCTGGTGTCCGTATTGCTTGAACTCGGGCTGCAGCGCCTCCCCGAATGCCACGGCCTTGGCTGCGATGACGTGCTCCAGCGGTCCGCCCTGCATACCGGGGAAAACGCCGCTGTCGAGGATGCTGGACATGTAAATCGGGGAGCCTTTTTTGGTGGTGCGGCCCCACGGGTTTTCAAAATCGCGGCCCATGAGTACGATGCCGCCACGCGGCCCGCGCAAGGTTTTGTGCGTGGTGCTGGTCACGATGTGGCAGTGTGGCATGGGGTTGTTCAGCAGTCCGGCAGCGATAAGACCCGCCGGGTGGGCGATGTCGGCCAGAAGCAGAGCACCGACACGGTCGGCGATCTGGCGAAAGCGGGCGTAGTCCCAGTCGCGGGCATATGCCGAGGCACCACAGACGATCAGTTTGGGCATTTCCCGCAGGGCAATTTCTTCCACTTTGCCCATGTCAATGCGACCTGTGTCCTCCTCCACGCCGTAAAACGATGCGGTGTACACTTTGCCGGAGTAGTTGACCGGAGAGCCGTGGCTCAGGTGGCCACCGTGGGCAAGATTGAACCCGAGAACCTTGTCGAACGGCTGCAGGCAGGCGAGAAAAACAGAAGCGTTGGCCTGCGCGCCGGAGTGCGGTTGTACGTTGGCCCAAGCAGCACCGAACACCTCCTTGATCCGGTCAATGGCCAGTTGTTCCACCTCGTCCACGACTTCACAGCCGCCGTAGTAGCGCCGACCGGGATAGCCCTCGGCGTATTTGTTGGTCAGGCACGACCCCATGGCGGCCATGACGTTTTGGCTGGTAAAGTTTTCGGAGGCAATGAGCTCCAAGCCGCGTTGCTGGCGGCTGAGTTCTTTTTGGATGAGGGAAAAAACGATGTCTGACATACAGGAAACAAGGCTGTTGGTTTGAGCGCGGCAAAAGTAAGCAAGGCACAGACCTTTTTACTGGCAAAAAATGCCGGACTTTTGCGACCTGTTTTGGCCCCGTTCCGCACAACTTCGCAATCGTGAAAAAATATACCCTCTGGATTGTTTCCGCCCTGTTCACCGCCTTCATCGTCTGGAAACTGTACGAAAACCAGGAGCGCCGTCGCTCGGAAGCGGCCCTGGCGCAAGCCGTCCGCCCATTTGTTCCGGTGAAAACGGCCGTCGTTGATCAGGCTCGCCTCGCGGGCGACTTGGAGGTGGCGGGCGTTTTTTTGCCTGCCAAGGAAATGTTCGTCGTATCCGAAACGCAGGGTCGCGTCGTGCAGGCTTTGAAAAACAAAGGCGAGTGGGTCAACGAAGGCGACCTCATAGCTAAGGTGGATGACGATCTGCTGACCATCGAGCTACAAGCGACGCAGGCGAATATAGCCAAGATGAAAAAAGACCGCGAGCGCCTCGGCAACCTCATTGAGGGCGAGGCGGCTCCCAAAAACAAAATGGAGGACATCGAACTCGGCCTGCTCGCCGCCGAAGCCAAGGAAAAAGCCCTGAAAAAACAGATCGCCAACACGAATATCCGAGCGCCAATGAATGGCATCCTTGGCTTGCGGTTCATCGAGCGGGGCAGCGTGATTGGCCCGGGAATACAGGTGGCGCAGATCACCAATTTGGAGCACCTGTTTTTGATGGTGAAAGTCACCGAGCGCGACGTGCTGCGGGTGCGTGTGGGGCACCGCGTGCAGGTAGCAGCCGATGTGTACCCCCAGCGCTCGATCGCGGCCCGCGTGACCAATATCGGGCTTAGGGCCGACAACGCGTTCAATTACGACGTTGAGATCGAAGTGCCTAATCCCAAGGGTACGCCGCTCCGCGCGGGCATGCACGCCAAGGCGCGGTTTGTGTTCGACTTGACCCGTGAAGGGTTGACCATCCCGCGCAAAGCAATTGAGGGCAGCCTGCTTGATGCCGAGGTTTTTGTAGTGCGCGACAGTGTGGTCGAGCGCCGGAGTGTTCGGCTCGGCGGTGTTTTTGGCGACCGCGTGGAGGTGCTGTCCGGGCTGTCTCGGGGCGAGCGGGTAGTGGTCACCGGCCAGTTCAACCTGACGGACGGCACGCGGGTGGCTGTGCTTGATCAGTGATTCAACGGGAACGCCACGGGTACTTCCACCGCACGCAGCCGCTTTCGGTCGCTCAGTTTAATGTCCTTGTTTTTGAAAATCTGGCTCAGGATAAAGCCGGACACTAAGCCCGTTCCGGTCACGATAGCATCCTTGGCTGTCAGTTTGTACTCGTCGAAGACTGCCCCGACTAAGGCAAACCCGCCCCAAGAGGCTCCGAAAATCATGAGCGCTGGCCCCGTGTTGCGCAAAATACCGGGGTATTCCAACCGGATGGTCTCGAAATCGGACACGCGTGCCCGGATGAGTTCGAAGGCTACGCGCTGCGAGTCCATTTGCACGTCAGTGATTTTTTCAGTATGCCATTCCGGGTCGCCTTTCAGGCGGAACGTGAGCGATTGGCCGACGTAAAACTTGTCCACTTTGGCGCGGTTTGTTTTTTCCAATTGGATGAATTTTTGGGCCGGAAGCGAAAACGCTGAGAGGCAACAAGCGATTGATAACAAGATTGATAGGCGCATGATTGTTGTTTTTTCCAAAACGTATGACGCACACATAAGGTTGATAAAAATGCGTCTTGGGGGAGTGATTGCCGGGCAAGCAAACCTATTTTCGTTGGAAATAGAAACGAGATATGTCCCGTAACAAGAAGCACCCACGTCGGCGAGGCAGGAAGGAACAGTCGCACGATGCCCTGTTCAAGGTTTTTTTTAGCGATGCCAGAATAGCCCAAAGTTACCTGCTGCACTACACTCCAGCATCGTTACACGGGCATATTGATTTTTCTTTTTTTGAAAAAAGCAATACGGCATATGTCAGCGGGCGGTTCGGCGTTTCGTTTAGTGATGTTGTGTACGAATCACGCCTGAAAGTTGGCGGGCTTGCAAGGCTGCTTTTTTTGTTTGAGCACAAAAGTTATGTGCCGACGTTTCCGATTTATCTACAATTGTTGGACTACCTCCTCCAGATTTGGGAAGATGACATCAAAAACAAACGACCATTGTCGTTTATCATCCCAATAGTGGTTTATCACGGAGAAAAAGGCTGGGAGCAGGTGCCTTTCTGGGATCATTTTCCCGGGTTGCCCAAAACTTGGGAGCGCTTTATTCCGCACTTCGACTACTTGTTGACCGACCTTGGGAGCATCCCTTCACAAGTCATTCAGGACAAACGGGAGACAGAGCACTTGCGCAACCTTTTTTTGGTGCTTAAATTTGCCCGCGATAAGGATATGCTGCAAAAAAACTGGAAGGAAATCCTGACCCTTGGCATAACCTCCCTTGAGACAGACCGCGACAGAATATTACTTCAAACGCTCACGCTTTACGCTGTAAACCTGCACGATATGCAACCCACCGAAGTTCAGTACCTCAATAAAGCGCTGCCAGAACCGGAGCGCGACTGGATTGATCAGATCCCGGAAATATTTGGCGAAAAATGGAAAAAAAAGGGACTCCGCGAAGGACGTGCCGAGGGTAGAAAATTGGGGATAGAGGAGGGCCGGTTAGAGGGCCGGTTAGAGGGCCAAAAGGAGGGCCGAGAAGAAGGCCGAGAAGAAGGCCGAGAAGAAGGCAGGGAAGAAGGCAGGGAAAAAGGCCGAGAAGAAGAGGCAATAGCAAAAAACCGAGCGTTTACGATCAAAATTTTGCTTGCCTTTCCGCAGTGGAGCGACCAGGAGGTCGCCGAATTTGTCGGCGTAACAGCCGAATTCGTACAGCAAATACGGCGCGAGACAGCCAACGTTTAAACGGCTGATTTTACCAGCGTATCAAAGCGCTCGCCCACGTGAATCCCGACCCGAATGCTGCCAGACAAACAAGATCGCCATCCTTGATTTTCCCAGCCTCCCAAGCTTCGCCAAGGGCGATGGGCACGGATGCGGCCGTGGTATTTCCAAAACGCTGGATGTTATTCCACACCTGATCGTCGTTGAGGCCGAGGCGTTTTTGCACAAACTGACTAATGCGCAGGTTGGCTTGGTGCGGGATAAGCATATCAATATCCGAAGCCTTAAGTCCTACGGATTCCAACGCTTCAAGAATGACTTCCGGGAACTTTTGCACAGCCATTTTAAAGACAAACTGCCCCTCCATATTGGGGTAAAAATGCCCGTCAGCCATCATTTGGGGTGTAATAAAGATCTCGCCCAGGGTATCTGTTGCAGGGAACCCGAAATCCACGTTCTCGCCCATTTTATTGGCATGGTAACCCCCGTGGCTGCCCGGGCTGATAAAGGCCAGTTTTTCGGCATAAGTGCCATCGGCGTGCAATTTGGTGGCCAATATGCCGCGATCCTGGTTGTCGGAAGGCTGAACAATGGCCGCGCCCGCGCCGTCGCCAAAAATGACAGTCACGTTGCGCCCCCGTGTAGAGAAATCGAGGCCCATCGAGTGCATTTCCGACCCTACCACCAGTACATTTTTGTAGGTCCCCGTGCGCACAAATTGATCGGCAATGGACAAGGCATACACAAACCCGCTGCACTGGTTGCGAATGTCAAGTGCGCCTACTTCTTTGTGCGTGATGCCAAGTTCGCGTTGCAGCAACACCCCGCATCCCGGAAAGTAGTAATCCGGGCTGAGTGTGGCAAATATGATGAAATCAACTTCTTCCGGGTTGATGCCGGCACGTTCGCAGGCAATACGCGTGGCCGCTGCGGCCATGGTCGTCGTGGTTTCTTCGTGCTTGCGTCCGTAGTGCCGCTCCTGTATGCCTGTTCGCTCCTGAATCCACTCGTCAGTGGTGTCCATGATTCGAGTGAGCTCTTCGTTTTTTACCGTGCGTTCGGGGACATAGTAGCCAATGCCCGCTATTTTGCTGCGAATGGTAGTCATAGTGCAAGTTCGTGAGTGCTAAATCCAAGGGGCAAGGTTACGGCAAATTTAGCGAGTTACCTTCCAGGCAGTCTTTTTTTGCGGGTTGCCGACAGCCATAGATGCAGCCCAAAATCATTCTGATCTGCCGCCTTTTACTCCCGCAGGTTGCTGCCCAATATTGTGAAACAGCCCGCTCCAAATGGCGGTTTTGTTCAACTAGCCTCGTTTTGAATTTATTTATTTTTTGAAAAAAATGATGCCATGCGACCAGGCTGCAAAAGGGATCGGGTACATTTATGTACGGATCCTTCGTTTTTGTTCCAAACTCAACTACTCTATGATTCGCTCAAAAGTACAATTCAGCGCCCTTCCGCTTTTGTTGCTGTTTGCCTGGCCATTTTTTGCCCAAGACAGCCCGAAAAAATTCGGCAAGCCCGATCTATCTGAACTACAATTGACAACCTGTTCATTTGAGCCGGGCGCTTCCGCCATGGTTTTGTTCGATGTTGGCGAGGCCGAAATGGAAATTGATGGCCGAGCTGGGTTCGTTTTCCGTATCCATCGCCACAAGCGAATCAAGTTGTTTGACAAAACCGGCCTTGACCATGCTAATGTTAGCATCCCGTATTATGCCGCTAGAAACAAGTACGGGCAGTTTGAGGAAGTTCAAAGTATAAAGGCGGTTTGCCACTATTTGGAGGACGGAAAAGCTAAAACCATGGCACTGCCCTCGAAGGAAATTTTTGATAATGACCTGGGCAGCGAGGGTATGCGGGTTGTCAAATTTGCAATACCCGGCGTGCGAGAAGGTTGTGTGATTGAGTATAAGTATGATTTTGTCACCCAAGATTTGGGAAACCTCGACAGCTGGTCTTTCCAAGGACCTATACCAGTTTTGCACAGCGAAGTATTGTTGACCATACCTGAAATGTTTGTTTTCCAGAAAGTCCAACGAGGGATGTACGACCTTGCCGTGAATAAATCAGAGAAGATAAATCGCCAGATTAATGGAAGTCTTGACAACGGGTGGTACCGCTCCAATACAATAAACGCGGACCTGCCCTGCAACCGCTGGCAATGGGGTATGCGGGAAGTGCCTTCGCTGCGCAAAGAGCCATTGATGGGACCACCCCGCGATGCTGCCGCCCACATCGAATTCCAGTTGCTGATGGTCACACTTCCCTCGGGTGAACAGCAGGAAATCATGCCCTCTTACCAAAAGTTCAATGCCATGCTGATTGAAGACGATAATTTTGGGGGCAAGGCCAGCCCCGATCGTTTTTCGCGAGGCTTGGCCGAACGAATCACTTCCGGACTTACCGACCCAAATGCAAAAGCAAGGGCTATCCTGAAACACATTCAAGAAAAAATTGCCTGGAACGAAGAGGGCGGTCTCTATGCAAAGCAAACAGGCTCCGAGGCGTACGAGTCCGGCAAAGGCCATGCCGCCGATATCAACCTGCTTCTCGTAGCCTGCTTGCGGGCAGCAGGAATTTCGGCAGACCCCCTGATCCTGGGCACTCGCGATTTCGCTCGACCGCACCCGATCTACCCCAATCGCCAAAGTTTCAACTACGTCGTGGCCATCATGGAAATCGGCGGTAAAACAATCATGGCCGACGCAACCAGCAAAAATATTCCGCTCGGGTTCCTGTCGCCACATTGCCTGCACGCAGAGGGTTGGCGCGTGAGCGAATCGCGGGCGGGTTTTGTACCCATGCAAGAAAATGCTAGCAGCAACTTTACCCAATTAGCCGAACTGACACATAAAAATGGCAGTTGGGTAGGCAAAGTGTCAATCAAAAACACGGGTTACGAATGCACACGGGTTGCCAAAATCATTGAAGAAGGGGGGGAAGAAGCATACTTGAAAGAGATACGATCAGGGCTGACCGACTGGGAAATGGGCGAAGCACAGGTGCTTGCCTCGCCGGAAATGCCAAATTTGGTTATCGAAATTCCAGTCAGCATACCCACGGACGATGCCGACATTCTGTACTTCAAGCCTCCTTGTTACCACAATCTTGCCGAAACCTACTTTGCCCAAGAAACCCGGACATGGCCCATGGACTTCCCCTACGCGACTAACTTCAACTACATAGTCAAAATAGCGATTCCCGAAGGATATCAAGTTGGGGAAATACCCAAGGATGCCTTGGTGTTTATGGGAGACGAAAAAGACCTCCTGTTCCGATTCAATGGATCGAGTGATGAAAAGACAGTGACGATAGTCTCCAAATTCCAGATGAAACGCACGTTTTTTTCAGCGGAGGAGTACGCTGACCTGCGCCAGTTTTTCAACCTGCTCTCTCAGAAAACTCAGGAAATCATTGTTTTTAAAAAAAATAAATAAGCGCCGGAACGGCGCTTAAGACTCCCGCCCAACACTATGAAATACTACAATTCAATCGCCTGCATTGGTTTTTTTTGCTCCTTTTTAGGGGTCATCAGGGCACAAAGCCCTGCACTGGCTCCGATAGCAGCTATTCCGGACTCTTTGACAACCAACGCAAACGCTGTCATTCGGGAGTACGACCTTACCGTTAAAATCAACTCTCCCTCGCGTTTGGAAACATTGCGACACCTAACGGTTTCGGTACTGGACAATCGTACAACCAACTGGACAGAAATCTATCTCCCTTATGGAGGCTTCCTTGATTTGCAATACCTGTCGTGCCAAGTGCTTGATGCGGAAGGTGTAGTTCGCAAGAAGTTCACAAGAAAGGATTTTCAAGACCGAGCCTACTTCGATGACGCAACCATAGCTGACGACATGCGCTATCTTTACCTTGACTTGAGTGCCGAAGACCGGCCCTTCACGTACGTGCTTGATTATTCCATGTCTTCGGAGACTGCTCTTTTATGTCCGAATTTTTTCCCTCAAGCCGAATTCAACACATCGGTGGAATCGGCGAAATGCGTCGTACAAATCCCCGAGGAGCTAAGCCTTAACTACCGCTGTGAACGGGCACCAGAACCCGCAATGAGCACGAAAAAAGGGTACAAAAGTTACAAGTGGGTGTTTGAAAATCTCCCGGCCATACCCGACGAACCACTTAACCTGCCCTTGAGCCAACAGGCCCCTGTAATACTTATAAGCCCCCGCGAGTTTCAAACAAAGGAATTTTCCGGATCACTGGAATCCTGGAACGGCATGGCAAAATGGAACCATCAAATGGTCTCGGCTTTGCCGGAACTGACCTTGGCAACCCAACAAGAAATTCAACGCTTGACGGCCGGGCGCACTGAGGTGGAAAAGATCCGCGCGGTGTACTCCTATGTCCAAAATAACACGAGATACGTTAGCATCCAATTGGGCATTGGGGGCTGGAAACCGTTCGATCCAAATAGGGTACACACCAAAAAATTCGGCGACTGCAAAGCCTTATCTTGGTACACCAAAGTGCTCTTGGATGCCGCTGGAATTCCTGCGCACTACACCTTGGTATCTGCCGGGGATGAACCACGTAATCTGATCCCTGACTTTCCCAGCAACACATTCAATCATGCCATCTTGACAGTACCTACAACAGGGGGCGATACTTTGCATTTGGAATGCACGTCGCAGATCCACCCGTTTGGGTACATGGGCACTTTTACTGGAAACAGAAAAGCCCTGATGATTGCTGGCGAAGAAGGGCGCATCATAGATTTGCCAGCACCTGACACTCAGGATAATGTAAAACATGATTCCGTTCGGGTCAGGTTACTAGACCCACAATCTCCGACACAGATCGAATGGAAGAAAACCCTGCGCGGCTTGGCCATCGAGGATGACAATTTTTTGTGGCTATCGTTCGAAACCGATCCGCTGAAGCACAAAAAATGGATTGATGAGCACTTGTCGGTTAAAGGCGGGCAGGTAACCACGTTCGATTGGGAAGCCCCACTAACAGAGCCACAAGGAAGCGTGTCCATAGTAACTTCCAGCACGCAGTTGCTGAATATCACGGCCAAACGGATGTATCTTCAGCCCAATTTTTTTCAACCGTGGACAACCATACTCCCAGTAGACTCGGCACGTGTATCGCCGATTTTTCAGCGTTTTGGCCATACGTGGATCGCCGACCTTGTGCTTGATATTCCGGCTAACTGGAAACCGGAAAGCCTGCCGTCTTCTGCGGAAGAAGTCAGTGCTTTTGGCCGCTACAGCAGAACAGTGACCTATTCCTCCGGGCAATTTGTGCTCCGCCGTAGTATCACACTTGACGCGGGAACATTTCCCAAAGAGATGTACAATCAGCTGGCCGATTTTTACAAGAAGATGAAAAAAATGGACAACGAAAGAGTCGTATTCGTACGAGATGAGTAAGCGCGTGATTAAATTTCAGTCGCCGGGCTGCAATTTAATCACGCTCTAATTCCCCTTCTACAAAATAGTCCCCCGCGCTGCATCCAGCATCCTTCGGCACTCAGCCAAATCCGGCCCCTGAGCATACACCCGCAGCACCGGCTCGGTACCGGAGGCGCGAATCATGACCCATTTCTCGTCGCCAAGCAGGAACTTCCAGCCGTCAATATCCTCCATCCCTTTGATGGTATAGCTACCGAACGACTTGTACTGCCGGGCCTTGCAGGCAGCAATGACTGCCTGTTTTTGTTCCTCCCGGATGTGCAAGTCGTCGCGGTCAAAGGCAAACGCGCCCACCACATCGTACACTTCCTGCACCAAGCCCTTCACCGTTTTACCGGTTTTAGCCATGAACTCCAGCACGAGCAGGCCCATCCAGATGCCGTCGCGCTCCGGGATGTGGCCCTTCACGGCCAGGCCACCCGATTCCTCGCCGCCCACCAACACGTCCTCGGTAGTCATGATTTCGGCGATGTACTTGAACCCAACTGAGGTGATCTGGTACGGAAGACCGAATTTTTCGGCCATTTTTTTCAACTTGTCGGTCACGGAGAAAGTGAAAACTACCTTGCCGCGCATGTTTTTGTACTTGTACAGGTACAGCAGCAGGATGAGCAAGAGGTGGTGGCTGTCCACGAAATTGCCGTCCTCGTCGTACATGCCGATGCGGTCGGCATCGCCGTCATTGGCCAGGCCGGAGGTGATCTTGGGATTTTTGCGGATGGTTTCGCTCAGGAGCTGCAGGTTGCGGTGGATAGGCTCGGGAGCTTGGCCATGCATACCGGGATTCCAGTCGCAGTGCAGGAATACGGAACGCGGCAACAGTTTGCGCACGGCACGTTGACCCGCCCCGTACATGGCATCGTAGGCCATGCGGCCTGCATTTTTTTTGATGGCCGACAAGTCGAAATTTTTGCGTACATGACGCAAATACATGGTTTCGAGGTCGGTGTCCACGAACAGTTTTTTGTCGCGTAGTTCCTCTACGGTGGGCAGTTTGGACAGGGAGCAGGCCTCCGGGATGAGGGCTTCCACTTCCGCGATGCCAGCAGGCACCATCGGGCCACCATACTCGGCCTTCAGTTTGAATCCGTTGTACGAGGGCGGGTTGTGGCTGGCGGTGATGACCACCCCTATTTGGCTTTTTGTCTTCAAAACACCCAGCGATACCATGGGAGTGGAAACAAAACCCACGCCGACGTGGCATTTGATGCCGAATGCGCCGAGCACACGAGCTGTAGTTTCAGTGAAAAGCAGGCCGCCGAAACGGCAGTCGTACCCGATAACGGCGCGTTTCATGCCGTGCTTTTTCATGTAGCGAGCGGTGGCTTCTGCCACGCGCATGACATTTTCTACGGTGTAATCGTCGGCGATTATGGCTCGCCAGCCGTCGGTGCCGAATTTGATCGTTGCAGCCATTTTTTTAGAGGGTGAGCGGGTGAGCGGGTGAGCGGGTGAGCGAGTGAGCGAGTGAGCGAGTGAGCGAGTGAGTGGGTGAGTGGGTGAAAGAGTCGGCAAAAATATCGAGGCTTGGCGTACTTTCGAGTTTTTGGGACGGATTATCTGTGAACGAGGCTTCTGTGGCGCTTGGCGGCGGCCCTACACCTCTGCGAGGATCGCTATAGTCGCCACCATTTTGGCGGTCAACACAGATGTGCCGCTGCTGCGGGAAAACACGTCGCACTCCACCACGGCGATAGTTTTTCCACAGCGCAAAACCCGTGCGCTGACCAGCAACGACTGCCCCGACGCGGGGCGAAGCAGGTTGATTTTGAACTCAATGGAAAGCGGGCGGAGCGGCGGTTCGATCAGCGATGCCGTTGCTACTCCGCAGGCGTGGTCCGCCAGGGATGCCTGCACGCCAGCATGTGCAAAACCGTTGTGCTGGGTCAATTTCGGATCGAGAGCGGCCTCAATCTCGCACACGCCGTCATGGGCACGGAGCAATTTTGCCCCCAGCGTTTGCATGAACGGGGTTTGGTCAAAAATGGCCTGACAGTATTCAGAAATCATGTTTTTTGCTTTTTTTCAACAAAATAAACTACGCCGAGGTAAGCCCCGAACAACAGCGCATTGGTGCCCCAAAAAACCGCTGGCCAAGCGCCCAGCGCCGGTTTTGCCAAACAGTGGAGGCCGTACAATCCCAGCGCCAAGCCAGCATACCAGCCCATGCGCCCCAGTTCGTAGGGCACGGGATAGTGCCGCCGCCCGGTGTACCAGGTAGCAGCGGACATGAAGGCGTAGCACGTCAACGTGACCCATGCCGCGCCGGAGTATCCGAACTGTGGGATCAGGACGAGGTTCAGGCCAATGGTGATGACCGCACCGGCTACTGAAATCCAGGCACCGAGACCGGTGCGGTCTTTGAGCCGGTACCAGATCGAGAAGTTGTAATACACCCCGAGGAGCAGGTTGGCCAGCAGCAACACGGGCACCACGTGCAGCCCCTCCCAGTAGGTTGGCGCGATGAAATATTTGACCAGGTCGAGAAAAAGCAGAATACCCAGCATACCTGCAGCAGATGTGATTGTAAACCACTTGGTCACCTGCGCCTGCGTACGCAAAGCATCTTTTTCACCTGCATTTCGGAAAAAAAACGGCTCGGCAGCGTAACGATATGCCTGGGTAAACAGAGTGATCAGGGCCGCCAGTTTGTAGTTGGCTCCGAAAACACCGACTTGTCCCAGATTTTCCTGCGGTGTGCCCGGCAACAGGTATTTCAGCATGGCCCGGCTGAACATCTCGTCCACGATACCGGCCAAACTGACGATGATGAGCGGTGCGGAGTACCCGACCATTTTTTTCCAAAGAACAGGGTCGAACGCCCAGCGCATGGCGCGGAGTTGTGGGGCAAGCAGTGCGAGCGTGACCAGACTGGCCAGCAGGTTGGACAGGAAAATATAGCCCACACCCAACCCCGGCGACCACACGGCATGTACCCAGCCCATGCCGTTTTGGGCGGCCCAAGGGCAAAAAACCAACCAGAACAGGTTCATCCCGATGTTCACACCGATGTTGGTCAGTTTGACAAAAACAAACCGGCGTGGGCGTTGCTCCAAGCGGAGCCGGGCGAAGGGCAGTTCGGCCAGGCAGTCGAACGCCAAAATCAGGGCGAACCACCGAATGTATTCCGGGTGCCCGGGGTACTCCAGCGCGTTGGCGATGGGCTGCGCAAAAAGCAACAATACCCCGGTTAGGAGCGCTGTGCTGCCAAAGAGCGAGAGCATGCCGGTGTCAAAAGCGTGTTCCCGGTCTTCCTTGGGCGTGCCGTAGCGAAAAAACGCCGACTCCATGCGGTACGAGAACAGAACCATGACAAATGCCGAGGTGGCGTACAGGTCAATGACTGCCCCGTACTCGTTGGTGGAGGACAAAATCCGCGTGTAAAACGGCACCAGCAGCATGTTGAGCACGCGCCCGATGATGCTGCTCAAGCCGTACAGGGCTGTTTCTCCGGCAAGTTTTTTCAATAACGACATGCGAAGGGCAACTTAAAAAAGGCGAACGGGGTCGTACCGGCGGGCGGTAAAGGTATTGCTGCCGCAGCGGACTTTGGGATGAAAAAAAACTCGCGTTTCATCCGTAATTTGGGGCAGCCAACCGCCATTCGCCAACCGCGAGATGCTTATCTTCGCGCCCGCACTCCGGCAACCTATCTGCCGTACCGACTGTTACCCGCGCACTATGGCCAAGGCAAAATCCACCACCGAAAAAACCGCTGCTCCGCAAACCGCTCCCGTGCTCCCGCAGGCACCCGAACCGGCTCAGGAATTTATCGAAATCACCGGCGCTCGCGTACACAACCTTAAAAACATAGATGTGCGCATTCCTCGCAACAAATTGGTCGTCATCACCGGCGTGAGTGGTTCGGGCAAAAGTTCACTGGCATTCGACACCATTTACGCCGAAGGCCAGCGCCGATTCATGGAAACGCTGTCCAGTTACGCCCGCCAGTTCATCGGCGAAATGGAGCGCCCCGATGTAGAGCAGATCACCGGCCTCAGCCCCGTCATCAGCATCGAACAAAAAACTACCGGGCGCAACCCGCGCTCCACGGTGGGTACCGTCACCGAGGTGTACGATTTTCTTCGCCTGCTTTTTGCCCGCGCAGGCGAGGCATACTCCTACGTCACAGGCGAAAAAATGATCAAGTTCACCGAAGAGCAGATCATCGAGCACATCTCCGAAAACTACGCCGGGCAAAAAATAATCCTGCTCGCGCCCGTCGTGCGTGCCCGAAAGGGCCACTATCGCGAGCTCTTCGAGCAAGTGCGCAAGCAGGGGTACACCAAAATTCGCGTGGACGGCGAAATCCTCGAACTGACACCCGGTATGCAGGTGGACCGGTACAAAATTCACGACATCGAGATCGTCGTGGACCGCCTCAAAGTGGGCGACGACCGCGGTGATCGGCTG
>JBEBHD010000370.1:0-3245 GCA_040080915.1 Saprospiraceae bacterium | reverse complement strand
CTACCAAGCGGTTGTAAAGGGTTGATTTGCCTACATTGGGGCGGCCTACTATGGCAACTATATTTCCCATTTTAAGAAAGGTGTTTGGGCAAGGGAAGTGGTTTTCATACATTTGTGCCGCAGCGGGCTGCACAAAAATAATTTTCAGCCGATTTCAAAGGGCCACAAAGGTAGCGATTTCCTGTTATGGAAGCGGCACCAGTTGCGTTTCCCCAGCCATCCAAGCCGAGAGCCGTAATGAGCAAGATTCTTTTCAGAGACCCGAACATCACGATTTTCCAGAGCGCTTTGTACCAGACCAACTCCACGGTGGTCCGTACGGACGATCTGGTATTGGTTGTAGACCCGGCATACCTGCCCGACGAGGTGGCCGCCATCAGCGAATACGTGGAGTCCATTCGCGAAGAGCGCTCGGTGTTCCTCGTGTTCACCCATTCCGACTACGACCATATCATCGGGTACAAGGCGATCCGGGCCGACAAGGTGTTTATGAGCGAAACAATGGCCGAGAACCCAAGACGTATGGCCATTTTGGAACAAATGTACGACCTCGACGAGCAGTACTACATCAAACGGCGCTACCCGTTGGAGTATCCCGTCCCCGATTTCAAGGTGTACCGTGATGCCGTGCAATATCGCCATTTGGGCACCAAAATGGCGTTTTACCTCACGCCCGGCCATACCGCCGACAGCATGATGGTGGTGGTATGGCAATTGGGCCTGTGCATTGCGGGCGACTACCTCTCCAACATTGAGTTTCCGTTTATTAACCAAAGCAGCGTGGAGTACATCAAAACGCTGGAAAAACTCCCCCGCATCCACGACCGCAACTGGTTCACCCGCCTCATTCCCGGCCACGGCGACCCGGCTCTTACCATAAATGACTGGCTCAAGCGCCGAACCGACAGCCTCGCCTACATCTATGCCCTGCGCGAAAGCATCGCCATGGGTACGCCCTTTGATGCGGACGAGCTACTGGCCCGCTATAATTTTCCGCGTTCACAGCGCAAAGAGCACGAGGCCAATGTGGCCCTCCTGCGCAGCGAACACGAACAGGGGCTGTGGACGTGGGACCCTGAAAACGTGCCGGTTATTCCCGAGCCTATTCCGTTTGGGGAGACGACGTACTGATTGTCACTCCGACATGTCCATCGTGTGGAATACGTTCAACACGTCGTCGTCTTCCTCGAGGCGGTCAATGAGTTTGATGACCTGATCCACCTCGGCATCGTTCAGTTTTTTCGACAGGGTGGGCAGCCACTCCAATTGGGCGCTTGTCGGCTCAATGCCGCGCTCTTCGAGGGCTTTTTGCATCGTGCCGAAATCGGAAAAATCGGTGTACAGCACCGCTTCGCCGTCTTCGATTTTTATTTCCTCCAAGCCAGCATCAATGAGCTCCAGTTCCAGGTCTTCCCAGTTGTGGCCCTCTTGTTTGGCCTTGAAAACGCCCTTGCGGTTGAACATGTAGCTCACGCTGCCCGACACGCCCAAGGCACCGCCGCAGCGGTCGAAGTACATGCGCACATTGGCCACCGTACGGGTGGGGTTGTCGGTAGCGGTTTCCACCAAAACGGCGATGCCGTGCGGGCCATAGCCCTCGTACACCACCTCCTGAAAATTTTCGGCATCCTTACCCAGCGCCTTTTTGATGGCGTTCTCGACGTTGGTCTTGGGCATGTTCGCCTGCTTGGCGTTTTGCACGGCAATGCGCAAACGGGGGTTGTAATCGGGATTTCCGCCGCCCGACTTTACGGCCAAGGCGATTTCCCGCCCGATGCGGGTGAAGGTTTTGGCCATACCGGCCCAACGCTTAAACTTACGTTCCTTGCGGAATTCAAACGCGCGTCCCATGAACGTGTGGTTTTTTTTAAAAAAATGGTGAATCAAAAAAAGCGGGCAAAAGTAGGGTTTTTCGTTCAAGCCAAATCCACCATCTTTGCACGACGTTTTTCAAACACCTACGCGTATTTCCATGAAAAAGACACTTTTATTGAATCTCGCCCTGCTGCTGCTGTCGGCGGCCCCAGTTTTGGCGCAAAAAAAAGTTTTTGTCTCCGATAACGTGCTCAAAGTGGCCGGGCAAGCCCAGTTCGATTATAAGGGCACGCTGAAAAAAGCCACTGCCAAGGACGGCAAGGCACTCACCGACCTGTTCGAGTTTATCCGCCTGCTCGAAAATGCCGAGGCCGACGAGCACGCGCTCACCTGTCTCGAACTTATCCCCGTGGCTACTGACGCTGTGTTTGCCAACGCCATGAAAGCCCGCAAGCCCAATTTGAAGGCCGCGCTGCTCCGTCGTATCCTCGACGCACAAGAGCGCACCAAAAAGGCAGATCTGAAAAAGCCGTTGGAGGAGTGGGCACCGTTTTCGTTCCGGGCGCTGCACAACCTCGACTTCGACACCGATGCTGCCAGCAAGCCCGCTGCAGAGATGAAACCCGACCCCAACGCAATGCCCACACTGGAATCGGCAGCGGGCAGCCAATTAAAATCCGGAACGGATGCGCCTCCGTCAGCCCCCGGCGGCCTTGTCCCTGCTCAGTCTCCCACCGATGCTGGCAAACTCGCTCCTCCGGCTAAAGGCAAAGGCAACTAAGGAACCATGCCGTTCCGAATTTACACCAAAACCGGCGACGCGGGCGAAACCGGGCTGTTCGGCGGCAGGCGCGTGCCCAAAAGCCACGCCCGCGTGGATGCCTACGGCACCGTGGACGAGTTGAATTCGTTCATCGGGCTGCTGCACGACTCGCTTGACGACGAAGCCGTGCGCGATCTGCTGCGCGAAATTCAGCACGGGCTTTTTTCCATCGGCTCCACGTTGGCTTCCGACCCGGCAGGCGAATTTGCCATGCCTTCCGGCATTCAGGAAGCCGACATCCAACGGTTGGAAAACGCGATGGATGCGATGGACGAACGCTTGCCCGAACTGAAAAACTTTATCCTGCCGGGTGGTTATCCCACTGTCTCGCTCTGCCATGTGTGCCGCACCGTGTGCCGCCGCGCCGAGCGGCTTGTAGTGGCTCTGCACACACAAGACCCCGTGGAACCGCTGGTGCTGCAGTACCTGAACCGGCTTTCCGATTACTTTTTTGTGTTGGCTCGGTTCATCGGGCACCAAGCCGGGGCTGGGGAAGTTGTGTGGCGGCCATAGTTGACGGCCTCACAGGTCACTTAAAAATTGAACATTGAACATTGGGCATTGAACATTGAACATTGGGCATTGAACATTTCAAAAATTTTAAATT
>JBEBHD010000369.1:0-3252 GCA_040080915.1 Saprospiraceae bacterium | reverse complement strand
TGCAGCCGTAGCCGGTTGCCTACGGCGAAAATTTCAACGCAGCATGAAGCAAAATTTGCCGCTTGCAGCCCGGCGACTGAAATTTAAACACGCTCTTACAGTTGCAGCCTTTTACTTTTGCCCCGGTCATTTGGTTCCGCCTGTCACCTGTTTTCGAAATGCTGCATCCCTCCCGGTTCCTTTTCCGCATCCTTTTTGCCTTGATTTTGTGGGCGTGGCCTCTTTTTTCAGGTCAGCAGCTGTTTGCCCAAAACAAGCCGGGAAGCAAAAAAGACGAGCAGGCACGTTTCGAGGAAACCCTCACCCGCGCCGAGTTTTTTCTGACCAAAAACCAGCAGGACAGTTTCCTTCGCTGCGCCGATGAAGCCCGCCGGCTCGCCAACCAACTGAAAAACCCCGAAGCCCTCGCCAAAACCGACTTGCTGCTCGGCAACTATTTCCAATACCATCGTCAGCAATTCGACACCGCCCGCACCTTTTACCTCACCGGACTCCAGCGCCTCCGCCGCGATGCCGACCCGGCGCTCCGGCTCCGGTTTTTTGCCCAGCTCGCCCAAAATTACTACGACTCTTTTCTTCACGCGCAAGTTGCGGACTACTGTACCGCTTGCATCCAATTGGCCGATTCGCTCGGCGACAAACGAACCAAAATCCATTGCCTTGCTCTCATGGCTGCCGTAGTCGGCGACATAAAAGGCAATCCCATCGGATCCGAACCGCATCTCCGGCAGGCGCACCAACTCACCCTCGAATTGGGCGACACCACCCTGCTCGCGCGGAGCTACTTTAGGCTTGGCCGCCACTTCCAGGGCATCAATGAACCCGACAGTGCCTTTGCCTATCTGGCTACCAGCGAGGCCCTTTATCACGTCACCCGCGACAGCCATGGCATCAACGAAGCGCGATTCTTTCGAGGTCTGACCTTTTACAGAATCGGCCAGTACGCCAAGACTATCGAAATTTTAAAAAACCTGCTGTCTGCCTACGCCGCCGAGCGCGACACCCTCCGCCTCATCCATGTGCACAAGGATATGGCTTCTGCCTATTTCCACCTGGGCCAGAACTCGGCGGCAATCGAAAACGCCCAACTCGGCTTCGCTTTTATCAAAAACCGGCCAATGCCCTTTGAAAAACGAGAGCTTTACACCCTCCTTTACGAGGCGCACAAACAGCAGGGCGATTGGAAAACGGCCCTTCATTTCGCCGAAAAATTATCCGCCATCAAAGACACCATCTTTGACCAAAACCAACTTAGCGCCGTCGCCTACACCGCAGCGAGCATCAAACAGATAGATGCACAGCGCGAAATCGAGCAACAGCACCAACGCAAAAACCTTTACCAGATCGGCCTCCTTTTGGCAGGCGTGGTGATTGCTTTACTTTTCTGGGCCTTCCGAAATGTCCAAAAAACCCGCCGCGAACTTCAGCGCCAAAAAAACCTCGTGGACAGCCAACACACCGAACTACAGCAGCTCGACGAATTGAAATCCCGGTTTTTCGCCAACGTGAGCCACGAACTGCGCACCCCGCTCACCCTGCTGCTCGGCCCTATCGGTTCGGTGCTGAACAGTGCCCAACTCGACGACCGCAGTTTCGCCCTGCTCAAAAAAGCGCAACGCGGCGGCAAACACCTCCAGCAATTGGTCAATGAAATACTCGACCTGAGCAAAATGGAATCGGGCCGCATGGAGCTCCGCGAAAAGCCCGTCCTGCTCCCCCTGCTGCTGCGCCGCTGGTTTGCACAGTTCGAATCGTATGCCCACTCGCAGGGGCTGGAACTCGTTTTCGAGTACCGGGCTTCGGCGGATTTGCAGGTGCTGCTCGACGCGGAGAAATTAGAAAAGGTGCTGAACAACTTCCTGACGAATGCCATCAAGTTCACGCCGAAAGGTGGCCGTGTGACCGTGCGCTTCGATGAACTCGACGACAATCCCGAAGTGAATTCGGGACAGGCTCTGGTACTCAGCGTGACTGACACCGGGCGGGGTATCCACCCGGACGACCTGCCCAAAGTCTTCGACCGTTTTTACCAGACCTCCCGGCCGGACGCACCAGCCGAAGGTGGCACGGGCATCGGCCTGGCATTGGTGCATGAGTACGCCCACCTCTTTGGCGGAAAAACCTGGGTGGACAGCGACCTGGGCAAGGGCAGCACCTTCTTTTTTGAATTTCCCAAAAAACCGGCCCCTGCCGGAGACGGCGAACCGCTTGCCGCCGAAGAAACGCCGGATGAAATGACACTCCCGCACGTGCTGCCTGCCACTGATCAGGAGGTAACAAGCACCGCCACCCACCCCACTGTCCTTGTCGTTGAAGACAATCCCGACCTGCGGGACTACCTCCGCCTCATTTTGGAAGCAGAATACAACGTGGTGACCGCCGAAAACGGGCAGGTCGCCTGGGAGATTTTGAATGGTGAACGGTAAATGGTAAATGGTGAATTATCAAAAGACCGGGATCCATTCATCATTCATCATTCATCATTCACCATTGACCTTATCATCTCCGACCTCATGATGCCCGTCATGGACGGCTTCCAATTTTTGGAAAAAGTAAAATCCGACGACCGCTGGCGGCACCTCCCGTTCATCATGCTGACGGCAAAAGTGGACGACAAAGCCAAACTCCGGGCACTCCGGGTGGGCGTGGACGATTATTTGACCAAGCCGTTTGTCGAGGTGGAGTTAAAAGCGCGGATCGAAAACCTGCTGCACAATTACTGGCAGCGCATGGAAATGTTTTCCCAAAATGAAGATACCGCGGAGGGAGGGGCAGTTGAAAACCGTCCGGTCATCACACGGACGGATGCCGAATGGCTGGAGGAAGTAGAAGGGAAATTGACCAAATACCTGCCGGAAGCCGACCTGAAAATGGAGCGGGTGGCGGCTGAAATGTTCCTCAGTCACCGCCAGTTCAGCCGCAAACTAAAAGGTCTGACCGGCCTGACACCCAGCCAATATTTAAAGGAAATACGCCTCAACCGCAGCAAGGAATTGCTGTTGAGCAAAAAATACAAAACCATCAAGGAAGTGGCAAGCGCCGTCGGGTTTACGGATGCCCGGCATTTTTCCGACCTTTTTCAGGCGCATTTTGGTGCCCTGCCTTCGGGGTTTTTGCGGTAAAACCTGCCGGAACGGGAGTATTCATAAAAGTGTGTCAACAGCCCTAGTTCCATACAACTTCGCCGTGCGTGGGTCTTTTGACCCCGCGCCAACCGCTTGATTATCGGATACTTTTGTGCGGGGTCAAAAG
>JBEBHD010000368.1:0-3260 GCA_040080915.1 Saprospiraceae bacterium | reverse complement strand
GTAGGCACCCGGCTACGGCTGCAAATTTCGCCTTGCCTGAAACAAAATTCGCCCGCTTTCGCCTCGGCACTGAAATTTAAACACGCTCTAAGCCAGAACTTCTCCCTCCAAACGACCGACAACCGACCAGCCATGACACCCGAACAACGGCCCGTTGTACTGCTTGCCTGTGTTTTTTTTCTCCTCTGCGCTGTGCTCCCCCGGGGTGCGGCGCAAGGTGTTTTGAATCGGCACCTCGATTTTGAGGTACGTAGCCAGCCGCTCGGTCAGGCCTTACTCGACCTGAGCCGGGCCTCGGGCGCTACACTGGGGTTCAGCGAATCCATGTTCGAGCAACCAATCCTGGTGTCTGTTTCAGCTGCGAACGAGCCGCTTTCGGCTATTCTGGATCGGCTGCTGGAAGGCAGCGGCTTGGGCTGGCGGGAGTCGGAGGGGCAAATCCTGTTGTTCAAAAAACCGCCGCCCACGCTGCCCCTTTCGGGTTTTGTGGAAGATGCCGACACTGGCGAACGCCTTGCGGGTGCCGTGGTGGTGAACCTCGGTACCGGCGAAGCCGTAATGGCCAACGGCTACGGGTTTTTCAGCCTGCGCGTGCGTGCCGGACAAACGGCCCGCCTTGCCGCGAATTTTTTGGGTTATGAAAAAACCGTAGTCGAGCGAACGCCGGGCACCACTGCCTCCTTGCCGCTCGTGTTTGCCCTGAAACCTCGCGCCGACCTGCCCGAGGTGGTTGTGTCCGGCGACTCGGTGGCCCACGACCGGCTCGGTCTGTTTGCCACTGGAAGAGGAGACAACCTGGCCCGGTTGCCGCTCGACCGGTTGCCGGCACTCGGTGGGGAACCGGACCTGATGCAAGGTGCGGCGATGCTGACCGGCGTGGGGACCAGTGCCGATGGGATTGGCGGCTGGAGCGTGCGCGGCGGCGATGTGGACCAAAACTGGTTGATCATGGACGATGCTTTGGTGTTCAGCCCCGGGCACGGCCTCGGCCTTTTTTCGGTGTTCGTGCCCGGGGCTGTGCGCGATGCCCGGCTCTGGAAGGGCGACCCGCCCGCCCGGCTCGGCGGCTCGGCAGGGTCGGTGCTGGAGGTGCGCACCCGCGAGGGAAATATGTACCGGCCTGCTGCTTCTGCTGCCGTTGGCTGGCTGGCTGGCCGCTTTGTGCTGGAGGCACCCATCAAACGCGAGCAGGGGGCTGTGCTGTTTTCTGCCCGTACCTCGTTCCTTGGGCCATTTTTTCGCAAAATGAGCCGTGTCGAGAAACAAGGCGACGACGACACGACCGGCGAGTCGGATTACGGGTTTTCGGACTTGCACCTCAAGGCCAACTGGGCATTCGGCTCCCGGGACCGGCTGTACCTGAGCCTGTTCAGCAGCAGCGACCACCTGACCGATTCGCTGCTCAGCCGGTTTCCGTCGTTTGAACCTGACATACCTAACAGCGATATCCTGGCCACTACCGATGCCGCCTGGCAGAATCGCTTCGCTTCCCTCCGCTGGAACCATATTTTTGCCGACAACTGCTTTGCCAATTCCACCTTCACCGCCAGCCGTTTTGACTTGAGCAACCTGAACCGCCATGCGTTCCGGTTTGAGGGCAATCCCTACGATTTTGCTTTACAAAAAATCAGCCAGACCCGCTTGCGTGACTACTCTGCCAAAACAGACTTGGACTGGCAGATCAACGAACGCCTGGCGTTGCGCACCGGTGTGCAGGCTTCGCTTACGCAAGTGTTGCCGTTTTTTTACCAGCAAACCGCCGACTATCAGCCCGTAGAATGGGTAGATTACACGGAAAACGACAGCACGCCCGCGCCCGCAGAAGCGCTTGCTTACGATGAGGTGTTTACCCTGGCCCTGCACGGCGAAGCGCGGTTTTCGCCCGTGCCGGGCCTGCGCCTCCAAGCCGGGCTGCGGTTAGAGGCTTTTAGCGCCAAAGGCGATACCTGGCTGGCACCCCAACCCCGGCTTTTGGTGGAAAAACAATGGAACGGGCGGCTGCGCACCTGGGCTACGGCCAGTTGGCTGGCACAGGGGCTGCGAACGGTTTCGCCCGGCGGTGTTGAGTCGCTGGGCGATATCTGGCTGCTTCCTGGCAAAGGATTATCGCCACAGTACACGCAACAGGCTACGCTCGGCACCGCTTGGGATGGCGGCAAAGGCTGGACACTGAGCCTGGAATTTTTCTCCAAATCCATGCAAAACGTGGAGGAGTATGTGCTCAACTGGGACTCGCTTTCCGGCTTGCCGCCCGAGGAAATTGTGATCTACCAGGACGGGCACCGCTTGTGGGCAAACGAAATAAAGGTGGGCCAGGGCCGCGCTTATGGCCTGGAGCTGTTGGCGGAAAAAACGACAGGAAAAACAACCGGCTGGGCGGCGCTTACGCTGAGCCACTCGGAACGCAGGTTCGATAGTTTGAATCTTGGTGCCTGGTTTCCGGCGCGTTTTGATCGGGCGTTCAACCTGAAAGTGGTTGTCATGCACCAGTTTGGGCCGCGGCTTTCGGCTTCAGCGGTCTGGAGTTTTGCTGGCGGCGATGCCATTTCTTCGTTGCTGCTGTACCAAAACCGAAAAATCCGCTTGCACGACCTGCACCGGGGCGATCTGAACGCCACCCGCCTCGGCACCGGCGACTTTCGCCAGCCCGACCAACTCCGGCTCGATGTAGCGCTACACTACCGCTGGAAAACCGGGCGCTTCGAACAGCAGATTTCCGTCGGGGCCTACAACCTGCTGGGGCAGCCCAACCGGCATTTCACCTACCTGCTCCCGATAGCCAACCCTGACGGAGAACTGGAACAAACGCCCGTGAACGGCCTGCCGTTTTTGCCACACCTGACCTGGAGCGGGCGGTTTTAGCGAGGAACGAGGAGTGATGGCGATGAGTGATGAGCGTGTTTCCCATAAAAATGAAGATGCCTCACAAGTCGGCAAATCCTTACGGGATTTGCCGACTTGTGAGGCACCCTCTCAGAAATTTAGCATTGCCAGGTATTGCGGCAATACCACGATGTCCGAAAACTCCCGGATGGCTTTTTCCCGGCTGTATCGGCCCATTGCAGTTCGTTCGTCCGGAGGCAGGGCAAGGATGTGGAGCATGGTTTGCGCCAGCAGGTCAGCGCGGCGCGGCGGGATTAGGAAGCCGTTTTTGCCCTCCTCCACGGTGTCGCGGCAGCCGGGGGTGTCGGTAGTCACGATGATTTTTTCCATGGACATGGCCTCCAGCAACGAGCGCGGCACGCCCTCGCGGTAGTAGG
>JBEBHD010000164.1:0-12237 GCA_040080915.1 Saprospiraceae bacterium | reverse complement strand
GCACCGCAAGGTGCGAAGCCGCTTTTGTCATACTGAGCGCTGCTAATCAAAATAGTAGGCCGAAGGCCATGCACAAAACCTCGCAGCGCGAAGTATAATCTCGCCTTACCTGAACCCAAATTAGCTCGCTTTTGCCTCGGCACTGAAAATTATACACGCTCATGGATACCGCGCAACAAACCAACACGCCGATCCTCCTGTTCGACGGCGTTTGCAACCTCTGCAACGCCTCCGTGCAGTGGGTGCTGAAACGCGACCGGCGCGGGCTTTTTCGTTTTGCGGCCCTACAGTCGGAAGCCGGAAAGCAGTTGTTGGCCCGATCAGGCCTGAACGATGCGCAATTCGACTCGGTTGTGCTGCTCATTGACGGACAAGCCTTGACTCGTTCGGATGCCGCATTCGGTATCCTGCGCATGCTCGGTGCCCCGTGGTCGTGGCTGGCCGTGTTGTGCTGGCTCCCGAAGAGTTGGCGCGATGCCATTTACGAGTGGGTGGCCCGCAACCGCTACAGGTGGTTTGGCCGACAGGAAAAATGCCTGCTGCCAAAGCCCGAATGGAGACAACGATTTATGTAGGAGCCACTCCATTGTGTGCTCCACATCTCCTACTTTTACGCAAAATTTTGAACATGGCATTTCGACAAAAACGCATGCTGTACCTCGCAGGACTTGCCCTGCTCGCATTGAGCCTGTTGCCCGGCTGCGAACCCGACACAACCAACAATTGTGGCAAAGTTGAATTCAGCAAAGAAAACACCGTGACCGTGCGCATGGAAGCGGCGGCCACGTCCCTCAACCCCCTCATGCCCGGGCCGGGCTACAACCGGTACGCAGCAGCCAATGTCTTCCAGGCACTCGCCATCGTCGAGCCGAAATCGCTCGAAATGGTACCTGTGCTCATCAAAAAAGTGCCAGAACCCTACACCGTCGAAAACGGCCAGCACAAGGGCTGTATCGCCTACGATTTTGAACTGTACGACGAGGCGGTTTGGGACAATGGTTCGCCCGTAACGGCCAACGACTTTTTGTTTTCCATGAAAATCTTCCACCATCCGCTACTGCCCCTCGGCGAATGGCTGGGCTATTTTGAACACCTGAAAGCCGTGGAAACAGACCCGGACAACCCAAAGAAATTTACGGTCTATTTCAACAAGTTTTACATCCTTGCTCTCGAATCCCTTTGCCAGTTCCCGATCTACCCGGCCTACAATTACGACCCGGATGGCACGCTGTCGGGCGTTGCCCTGGCCGATCTGAGAAACCCGGAACGTATTCAGGCATTGATCGCCGAAAACCCAGCCCTGACCACTTGGGCCGAAGCGTTCCAGTCACCGCGTTTTGCCAACGACAAAACCGCCATTTCCGGCAGCGGAGCCTATCGTGTTGACAACTTCGACGTGGATCAGGGCGCTGTTTTTGTCAAAAAACAAAACTGGTGGGGTGACAAATTGGCGACCCGCAATCCCTACCTCGCCGTGTACCCGGAAAAAATCATCTACCGGTTCGTGAAAGACGAGGTGCCCACTGAAAGCCTTATTCGCAGCGGCAGTTTGGATGTTGTGCCGCAGCTGTCGCCCACCAAATTCCTCGAGCTCAAGGCCGATACCTGCCTCGGCATGAAATACGACTTCGAATTGGAAGGTGCCAACTCCTATGGCCGTTTGATGTGCAACCTCACCAACCCGCGCCTGAGCGACAAGCGCGTACGCCAGGCGCTGGCACACGCCATTGACTACGATTATCTGACCGGCACTGTTTGGGAGGGCCTTGCCAAACGCTGCATCAGCCCGGTCAACCCGGCCAAACCGTTTTTTGCCCGCGACCTGAAGCCATACGCCTACGACATCAACAAGGCCAAAGAACTGCTAGCTGCCGCAGGTTGGACAGATACCAACGGCAACGGCATCGTGGACAAGGAGGTAAACGGTACGCGCCTTGAAATGGAACTGGCGCTCCTGGTACCTGCCGGGTCACCTGGATCTATAGGTGCAGCCAAAAGCATTCAAAAAACCGCGCGGGCCGCTGGCATTGCCCTCTCCATGGTGGAAGATGACATCCGCGTGATCGCCCAAAAAACCCGACAAGGCGAGTATAATTTGGCAATAAATGGATCTACTTTGTTTCCCGGATTGTGGGAACCATACCAGTCATTTCACACCAAAAGCATCGGGTCCGGCAACCGCTACGCCTACTCAAACCCTGAATTGGACCGCCTCATTGATGCCCTTCGCACGGAACCAGACGAGACCAAGCGAAACATATCCTACATAAAAGTGCAACATATCCTGCATGAAGACCTGCCGGAAGTATTTCTTTACGCGCCGCAACAGCGCATCGCGGTAAACAAACGCTTCAAGTACGTCATTTCCGCCAACCGACCAGGCTACTACGAACAGTATTTCCGCCTCCTGCGATAATTTCATCACTCATCATTCATCACTCATCATTCCCATACAATGGCTTTTGAAGTAATAGGAAGATTGCACCGGGTTTTCCCGACTGAGCAAAAATCGGCCAGTTTCCAGGCCCGCGAATTCGTGCTGGAAGTCCCCGACGGCAATTACCCCCAACTCATCAAGTTCCAGGCGGTGCAGGAGCGCTGTGGCATACTGGACAACTACAACGAGGGCGACCAGATCAAGGTCTCGTTCGACTTGCGCGGCCGCGAATGGAACGGCAAGTACATGACCAACCTGAATGCCTGGCGCGTAGACAAGGCTGGCGAGGGTGCCACTACTTCGGCTGCGCCCGGTGCCGACCAACGTTTCCCCTCGGAACCGTTCCCGGACTACACCACCGCACCGCCCCCGCCTGCCAGCACGGACGATTTGCCTTTTTAAGGTTTTAAGTTTCTGATTTTTTGTCACCACGCAGGGGGCTGGTTTACCCGCCGTAGCTCTGAAGTTTGCGGGTATTGTCACCACGAAGGGGCTGTTGGGGGCTGCACGCTCACAAGCAATCCCAGTCGTACAACACTCGGCCGAAGTCACGTGCCGCCAAGTCTTTTTCGCGGATGAAAAAATGCCCCACGCCCATGTCGCCCCACATGAGGTCCATGCTTTCGTCGGAGTCGAGTTGGAGCAGTAGGAGCATGGTATCTTCCGGACGGCGCGGGTCGTCTTGGGTGAAATAGGCGTAGCCGCCAATCTTATGCCCTTCGCTGCGCACGCTCCGGTTGAAGGCATCCTGTACGTCCCATTCGGTTTCTCCAAACTGCTGAAAGAAGTCGCTGCCGAAAGTTTGCCAGAACTGGTAGTCGGTGGCGGGAGATACCTCTTCGGCTAATTCGAAAGCCAAAGGGTGCGCCGTTTCCGGGTGGTGGGGCAGCAGATCGTAGTCCTTTCGGAGCAGAAATTGCGTTTGCAGGGCTGCGGTATCCGTCGTTGGGTCGGGGAAAAAAAGCACACGGAACGTGTCGGGGCATTCGCCATCGTCGAAGTCCATGCCGTACAGATCATCGTCGTTGATGTAAAACTGGGCAATGCCCCGATCTGGAAACGGCTCCAAACGCGGCATATCGGCAAAATTGATCTGGGCCAGAAAAACCAGTTCGCGCCCGTCGGGCGCGGTGGGGAATGGTGTACCCTTGGGCAGATAAGGCTGGCCGCCTACTTTACTTTCCCACCAAGAAGTGGCGCGGGCGGGTTGTGCATGCACGCGTACGAAAGCCCTGCGAGTGGCGAGCAGGCGGTCTCGAAACGGTTCAAGGGCGGCGGGAAGGTCGAGTTGCATCTGGGCGGCGAACGGTTTGCCCGCCAACAGAAAACCTTCGACGGGAGGAAACAAATACTCCGTGAGCCTCAAAAAAACTCCATGAGCCTCTGTGACACTATGTTTTTATTACTTCGGAAAATCGAGGATGAAGTTCCGGTTGTACAGCATCAGCACCAAGGCCGTGAAAAAGAACAGGCCCATGAAAATGTAAAGAATGCAGTAGCCTTTGCCGCGGGAATTGGAAATGTTTTCCATGTTATCGAACGAGTTGAGGATATGTCAAAAAGAGCGGCAAAAGTAAAAACAGTATGGAAACAATGGCCACACCTGTGCGCAAAATTGTTACAGCCCCAGCAAATGCCCCATCAGTTCCTGTTTTGTCACCAGGTAGTCGAGGTTGTCTGCGTGCGGCTTCACAACCAACGGGATGCGCGCCGCCACATGCACCGGCGAACGGCCCAGGGCCTCCACCTTGTCGGGGTTGTTGGTGATGAGTTCCACGGTTTTGATACCAAGGTCTTGCAGGATGAACACGGCGCACTCGTACTGGCGTGCATCCACGTCGAAACCGAGATGGGTATTGGCCTCGGCGGTGTTGAGGCCGAGGTCTTGCAGGTTGTAGGCTTTCAGTTTGTTGATAAGGCCGATGCCGCGGCCCTCTTGGCGCAGGTAAATGACCAAGCCGCCGCGTTCGGCGGCGATGCGCAGGCTGGCGTGTAGTTGCTCACCGCAATCGCAGCGGCGGGAGCCGAACACGTCGCCGGTCATGCACTCGGAGTGGATGCGCACCGGTACGGGCAGGGAGGGATCAAAGCCATCGGCGAGCAAGGCCACGTGGGGCATACGCTCGTTGGCGCTCGCGGCGTAGACGATCATGGTAAAATTTCCCAAACGAGTGGGAATGCGGGCTTCGGCCTGTCTTTCCATTGAAAAAAATGCGCTCTCAGCGAGCGTTGGTTTTGGTGCGGCAAAGGTAGCAGGAATTGCCGGCCTGCCGGTGAAACACCCAAACCGGCGCTTGGGTTTTTAAACGGAGGCATTACCAGCCAACTCCTTTTCGGACACGACTTCCTCGTGCAAAATATCGTACAACAGGTCGTGGTACACCGGGAAATCGGGCAGGTTGTTGTGCCCCGCACCTTCGATCGGGATCAGGTAAATGTTGCCGGGCACGAGCGCACGCAACATTTCACTTTGGCGGTACGGAATGAGGCGGTCTTTACGCCCGTGCAGAATAAACACCGGGCACTGCACTTTTTTGATAAACAGATCGGTGCGGATATGGTAGCGCAACAGCCAGCGAATGGGCAGCAAAAAACCGTACCGGTTGATTTGGTACAAAAACGAGTAGTACGGGCAGTCAAGGACCAGCATCCGGGGGTTGTTCCACGATGCGATACGCGCTGCCAGGCCACTGCCCAGCGAGCGCCCGTAGAGCACGACGCGTTCTTCGCCGTACTGCGCAGCCAGCCATTTGTACACCTGCTGGAGGTCGGCGTACAGGATACCCTCGGTGCGGCGGCCCCGGCTTTTGCCGAAACCGCGAAAGTCGAGGATAAAAAAGTCGTAGCCCTTGCCCACAAAATCCTTGGCGAACTTGCCCCAACCCTTGATACTGCGTGAGTTGCCTTTGATGTAAAAAACCACGCCCTTACTGTTGGGCACCCGAAAATGCAGGGCGTTCACCACGCCGCCGTCTTCCATCTCGAAATTGACCTCCGAAAACGGAAACGGATACTGGTAGGTGAACCAGTGCGGCAGCCGTTCGGGGCGGAAAAAAAAGAGGTCCTGCCCGAAAAAGAACAACACGCAAAGCACGCCATACCCGGCGGCGGCCCATAGCACCGCAGAAATCCAAAAGTCTAAGGCGGTTTCCATGCCGCGAATGTAGGGCGTACACGGGAATATTTATTCTCGCTCTACCTTTGGCCAAAATACCAACCGACGCATGCGCCTCACCATCGTTCAAACAGCCCTGCTCTGGGAAAACCCCGCCGCCAACCGCGCCGCACTGGCACAAACACTGGCCCCCTTGGCCGGGCACACCGACCTCGTCGTGCTGCCCGAAATGTTCACCACCGGCTTTTCCATGAACGCCGCTGCTCTGGCCGAGGACATGGACGGGGCTACGGTGCAGTGGCTGCGTGAACAGGCCCGGCGGCTCGGATCAGCAGTGACCGGCAGTTTCATTTGCCGAGACGGTGTACACTACCGCAACCGCCTCGTTTTCATGCGTCCCGACGGGCAATTTCACCACTACGACAAGCGCCACCTGTTCGGCCTGGCTGGCGAAAACGATGTCTATTCCGCTGGCACCCAACGCCCCATAGTGGAGTGGACGGGGTGGCGCATCTGCCCCTTGGTGTGCTACGACCTGCGTTTCCCTGTGTGGAGCAGGCAAAACAGCGCCCAACCCTACGACCTGTTGTTGTATGTGGCCAACTGGCCCGCCCGCCGCGGGCACCACTGGCGCAGCCTGCTGCCCGCCCGCGCCATCGAAAACCAGTGCTGCGTGGCGGCGGTCAACATCGTGGGCACCGATGGCAACGGACACGAATACCAAGGCGACTCCGGCGTGTGGGACCACTCCGGGCAGCCCTTGTGCCAAATTAGCGGCCAGGCTGCGGGCACATTCACCGCAACACTTCGGTTGGACGACTTGCAGACTTACCGACGACAACTGCCGTTTCTCAGCGATGCCGACGCGTTCTCCCTCGTATGAATACCGCGCCCGACACCGAACGCTGGCGGCTCATCCTTGGTCGCGCCGCTGACCCGGAAGGTGAGATGCGCCTGCAGGGCGAACAGGCCGACATGGACCGCGTGTTGGAGGCCCTGTACGATACCGACCGCCAAGGCGGCTTGGGGCGTTCGGCCCCAAACGTGAACCGATGGTTGGGCGATATCCGCCGGTATTTCCCGTCGCCCGTGGTTCAGCTGATGCAGCGCGATGCCCTGGAGCGCCTCGGCTTGGCCGAGCTGTTGCTCGAACCCGAACTACTGGCATCCGTGGAGCCGGACGTACACCTCGTGGGCACCCTGCTCAGTTTGCAAAAAGTCATGCCTGATAAAACCCGCGAGACAGCCCGGGCCGTCGTCCGGCGCGTGACGGACGATCTGGAACGCCACCTCCGCCCGCCCCTCCAGGCTGCAGTGCGACAAGCGATCAACCGCAGCACACGGAATCGCCGCCCCAAAGCCGCCGAAATAGACTGGAAACGAACGATTTTGCAAAACCTGAAGCATTACCAGCCCGCACTGGGGGCCTTAGTGCCGGAGCGGTTGGTCGGGTTTGGGCGCAAGGGTCGGGCGCTCCGGCACGTCGTGCTGCTGCTCGACCAAAGCGGCTCCATGGCCGGATCGGTCGTGTACGCCGCCGTTTTTGGGGCCGTGCTGGCCTCGCTCCGCAGCGTGCGGACGACCCTCGTCGCCTTCGACACGGCAGTAGCCGACCTGTCCGAACACCTGCACGATCCGGTGGAATTGCTCTTTGCCACCCAATTGGGCGGCGGCACCGACATCAACAAGGCTCTGGGCTACGCCCAAACCCTCGTGCAAGCACCGCAGGAAACCATCTTGGTCCTTATCAGTGATTTGTACGAAGGCGGCAACCGAGCAGAAATGCTCAAAAAAACAAACGCGCTGCGCCAGTCGGGAGTTACCATCGTGGCCCTGCTGGCGCTGAGCGACGAGGGTACGCCCGGTTACGACCACGAAAACGCCGCCGCATTGGCAGCCCTTGGCGTGCCTGCCTTTGCCTGCACGCCGCACCTTTTCCCCGAGATGATGGCAGCAGCATTGGCCGGGCAAGATTTACAGCGTTGGGCAGGTGCCAAAACGTAGCAAACGACCTACTTTTGCCAGCATGGCCAAATACCTCACCCGCACCATCTGGGCGCTGTCGCTCGTCAGCCTGTGTACCGACCTGGCCAGCGAAATGCTGTACCCGGTGATGCCCGTTTTTTTGAAAAAAATCGGCTTCTCGGTGCTCCTGATCGGCGTGCTGGAAGGCGTGGCGGAAGCCGTGGCGGGCTTGAGTAAAGGCTACTTCGGCAAGTGGAGCGACCGGGCGGGGCGGCGGTTGCCGTTCGTGCAGGTAGGCTATGCTCTCAGTGCGGTGTCCAAGCCGATGATGGCTGCGTTCGTCTGGCCGCTGTGGATATTTTTTGCCCGCACACTGGACCGCATCGGCAAAGGCGTGCGCACCGGTGCGCGGGATGCCCTGCTCTCCGATGAGTCCACCAGCGCCACCAAGGGCCGGGTGTTCGGCTTCCACCGGGCGATGGATACCCTCGGTGCCGTACTCGGCCCCGCCTGTGCGCTCGTGTACCTGCACACGTACCCGGACGACTACAAAACGCTGTTCCTGCTCGCATTCCTGCCCGGACTGTTGGCCATCGGGGCCACGTTTTTTGTCCGGGAAAAGGCTGGTTTTCACCGCAGAGACGCAGAGACGAGGAGAAAAAATGCCGAAGGCGAAACAACATCGCGTCTCCGAGTCTCTGCGGTGCATTTGTCTCCGGTGAATTTCTTCGGGTTTGCCCGCTACTGGAACCAGAGCCGCCCGGAGTACCGTCGGCTCGTGGGCGGGTTGCTGGTGTTTGCGCTGTTCAACAGCTCGGACGTGTTCCTGCTGCTGCGCGCCAAGGAGTCGGGTCTGAGCGACCCACAGGTGATCGGAGTGTACATTTTTTACAACCTCGTGTACGCTGCGGCGGCGTTTCCGCTGGGCGTTTTGGCCGACAAATTGGGTATGCGGCGGGTGTTTGTAGGCGGGCTACTGGTGTTTTCCGTGGTATACGCCGGTATGGCGTTCGCCGCTACGCCGCTGGCGATTGCCGCGCTGTTTTTTCTGTACGGCATCTACGCAGCAGCTACCGAGGGCGTGGCTAAGGCCTGGATCACCAATGTGTGCGAGCACCAGGACACAGCGACTGCTATCGGCACCTACACGGCTTTTCAGAGCCTGTGTGCCCTGCTGGCCAGCAGTCTGACCGGCGCGGTGTGGTACTGGGCCGGGCCGGTTGCAGCGTTCGGGGCGAGCGCGGTGGCAGCGGTGGGAGTGGGGGGGTATTTGGTCGCAAGCAGCAGGCGCGGGCAAAGTTGATTTTCAAAGCAGGCGAATGCCTGGGACATGCTCGATATCCACCTCCGATACCACAGGGCCTTCCAGCAGGAATTTCTCCAACGAGTTGTTGGGGTAAGTGTACCACGGTAGTTGGCTTTTGTCCAACCCCAAAGCAGCCGCATAGGCCTTGACGGCAACCGCCGATTGGTAGTCCAGTTCGTAGTAAATACCCGCATCAAGAGGGAGTTGTTCATCGGCAGCAAGGTCTATGGCAAAGAGGATCAACTCCTCGAACGTTTGTTCAAGGTTTCGTACCGACCCAAAAGCGCCTGCTGGAGGTTGTTTTTCAAGGCTTTCAAATATTTGCCCACTCCTGCCGGAGGGGAGACAAGTTCGGAGCCCACGATGGAAAGCCAGGATGGCAGAGAAATGGAGCGGTTGAACGTGTGCATGAATGGCGTTGGTTATACCTCGCACCGCAAGGTGTGAAGCCGCTTTTGTCATACTGAGCGCTGCTAATCAAAATAGTAGGCTAAAGGCCATGCACAAAACCTCGCAGCGCAGAGAATGATCATTCATCAAATTTGCCAGACAAACGTAGTGCCTATACCCCTTGCATCCAACCTCACCCGTCATTTCATTTCAAAACCCGCCGCCACCACCAACTCACCAACACCAGCGCCGCCCCCGGCAGTCCGATCCAAATCGCCTCGCTGACCAAAATCCGCAGGCCCCATTTGCTGAAAAAATCACGGATTTCTAACGGCGACACCCGGATGACTTGCAGGGGAAAAAACAGCCGTTCCTCGCTCAGCGGCCACCAGAGCGCACAGCCCATACCGCCCGTGGTAAGCATGTCGAGCAGCGGGTGCGAGGCGGTGGCCAGCACGAACCAGAGCGCCATCTTCCACCATTTTTTTTGTCGCCCGTAAAACAGCCCTGCCACGAGCGTCCCGAAACCAATGGCGAAAGCCAGCGAATGCGTCCAGCCGCGGTGCCCCCAAATGCTGGTGTACGGCACGTCGAACCGAAAGGCCAGCACATCGGCATCGGGTATGAACGCGCACGCCCCGGCGAGCAGGAGCGCCTTGGTGGTCGCCTGTTTGGGGAAAAATGAAAGCCCCAGCGCTGAAGACGCGGCTATGTGGCCAAAAATGGATGCCATAGTTTAGGTGTCAAGGCAATCGAAAATAGCGTCAACTTCGTCAAACGACTTGATACCCACGCGCTCTTCCGCGCCACCGCGCAGCGCCAGTCCGGCCGGGCGCAGCGCCTGCAACATCCCCGGCAGATTTTCGGTAGGCAGGCTGATGTCCAGCAGGACGGGAAAACGAGCGAACAGGTTTTTCCAGGCATCGGCTTGTGTGCCCAGCAGGGTGGCAGACAGGCCGGGCATTGAAAAATCGAGCAGAAAATAGGTCACAAACGGTTTGTTTTGTTGCAGCAGCGGCTCTATGCTGGCGGCATCGTCCGTGCCCAAAACGCACAGGATCGTCTCGATGTCCTGCAAGCCGGGCAGCACGTCGGGGTTGGTCACCTGCACCGCGTCTAATCCGAAAAACGCGGCGGCTTCGCGCACGTATGGTGCTGGTGCCCGGTCGAACTCGCCGACGATCTTGGGGCCATGCACCCACTCCCGAATGGCTTTCATGTACATGGGGTCGAGGTAGCCATCGGTGCTTTCCTCAAGAGCGAAGCCTAAAAAAGCCACTTCCTTGGCGGCGAAGTAGCGGGCATCGGTGAGGTTGGTGATGGACGATGCTTTTACGAGCATGGGTTGAGGCGAAAAATGCGCGGCAAAGAAAGCAAAAATTAGGGTGTGGGGCTAAAATTTGATGCCTGCCTCCGTACCCATAGATCGCCTGATCACCACAAATAAGAGCGTGTTTATACCTCGCACCCCAAGGTGCGAGGTATAGTTGCTGCCTGCGTTCGTTTCGCCACAGAAGCCATCTGTATTTAAACACTTTGGGTGTTCCGGCAAAAAGTGTCGTGTTAATGGGCACCCTGCCCCTAAACTAAACACTTATACTCACAGAGGTCACCGTGGCCAGAGTGATGCTGCCCCGCCCCATCACTCATCACTTGGCTTCCAAAAAGGCCCGCACCGCGCTGAAACTCACCGTTTGGTTGCAAAAGTGTACTTGAGCTGCTTCTATTTCCGCTGCCGATGCACCCAAGTGGTTGAGGATGTTCACGAGGTGCATACGCATGTGTCCCTGCTGGATACCCGTGGTGACCAATGAGCGCACTGCGGCAAAGTTTTGGGCCAGTCCTACTGCCGCCACGATCATCATCAGTTCGCGGGCCGAGGGGTTGCCGAGCATAGCCAGTGCCTGTTTGGCCAGCGGGTGCAGGGCCGTCAGCCCGCCCACAGTGCCGATTGGCAACGGCACCGTCAGTTCGAAGCGGAGCAGCCCGTTCGTCCGGGTGGCCCGGCTCAGGCTGCGGTACTGCCCGCTGCGGCAGGCGTAGGCGTGACCGCAGGCTTCCACGGCGCGGAAGTCGTTGCCCGTAGCGAGCACAACGGCATCTATTCCGTTGAAAATACCCTTGTTGTGCGTCACTGCCCGGTAGGGGTCAATCTCGGCGATACGGACGGCCGTGCAAAAACGGTCCACGGCCGCGCTGCCGGGCAGGCCCGCATTGCGGGCGAGGTCTTCGAGCTCGCTTTCGGGGCATTCTACCCATGCCCGGACGAGACAGTCGGGTGTGTAGTTGGACAAGATGCACATGACCACCTCCACGTCGCGCTCGTTTTCGGCCACATCGGGGGCGGTTTCCAGGAAAAACTCCAACTGTGCGCCGAAGCGTTCCAGGACGGAGTTGATGAAATTGGCGCCCATGCTGTCGCAAGTCTCGAACGCAGCTCGAAGCTGGTAGTACTCCGGTTCCAAGTGGGAAAAATCGAGCAATTTGATGTCCAGCAAGCCGCCTCCCCGCTGCCGCATATTGGCCGTCAGGTCGTCACACGAGCGGGTGAGGTGGTTTTTGATCGTGGGAAACAAGGCCTGCAAACGGGCCGGATCGCCGCTCCAGCGGAAATGTACCTGGCCTAATTTGACCGTGCCGAGCACCTCAGCGCGAAAGCCGCCCCGGTCGAGCCAGAACTTGGCCGCGCTGGCCGCCGCCGCTACCACACTGCTCTCCTCGATCACCATCGGCACCGCATACTCCCGTCCGTTGATCAGAAAATTAGGTGCCACGCTGAAGGGAAGCGTGAAGTTACTGACCGCGTTTTCTGTGAACCCGTCAATAATGCGCTGCTGCTCGGCTGGCCGGTGCCAAGCCGTGAGGGCGGATTCGGCAGCGCCAGGATTGTCAAAAAAATTGCTCGCTAACCATTCGATCTTTTGTCGCTTGCTCAGTTTGGAAAAACCGGATATCGTTTTTGCCATTGCGGGGGGATGTCGTGATTGTCTCGTTTCAGTGCCAGTTAGAGCGTGTTTATATTTC
>JBEBHD010000163.1:0-12311 GCA_040080915.1 Saprospiraceae bacterium | reverse complement strand
TAGGTACAGAAAAGAGTACAGAGTTTACCTGAGGTAATTACAAAGCATTTTTCGGGATACGCACTGCTTCATGCATCTTGTCCCGCTCTCCGCCTCAACTCCTCCACCTCTTTCTGAAACTCAAACACCTGCTTCAACAACCCCACCTTTTCTTGATTCAGCGCACTGATCGTCTCGTGCGCCTCGATGAGTTTGGTCTGCAACTCGATGATCTTGTTGCGAAACTCTTCCTTGCCCTCCACGGCGGCGGACAGGATTTCCTCCGGCTTCACTTTTACGAAGGTGCCGAAGAAGCCCTTCTCGATGTCCATATATTGGTATAGCGCCGCCGCAACTTTTTCAAAACGTTTCCGGGAAGTGCCCTTTTCCGCCAGCACGATATCCGACTGAAATATCTCCTCCCCTCTCTGGAAGCCGTTCGGAAAATCCGGTTTCATTTTCTCGTGCAACACCTGGGCCAGTTCGCGGGTGCTGAGGCCCATGTCGGTTTCACGCCACTGCTTAAGTTTTTCCTGTGCTTTCATCGAAAAAAATCATTTAAAGCTTGACAAACTCAAAATGCCGCTTACATTTGCAGCATCATATCTTAATCGAAAGTTTATCACTTGGTTTTACAAATAAAGTCAGCGTATGACCGAACACGAAATTCTCGCGCACTACCTCAACACCATCTACGACTCGCAAAGCGAAATGTGCATGGCGTTGGATCTCGACAAAAAGTCGCAACCCCGGTTCAGCCAGGCCTTCAAGGGGGAGAAGCACTCCTTCGCACTGATCGTTCGGATCTGTGAGGAGAAGCGGGTGTTATCCAGGTTTTTCTTGCAGGGAATGGCACAAATATTCCAAAAAAAGGATGAAGAAATTATCGCACTGCGGAAAAAACTAATCGAAAAGAATTGTGAAGTAGATCGAATCACGTCTCTCTTTCAGGCATTCATGTTAAAATTTCAATCCGATGATCACGCTGAGCCAGCAAGAAATACAGCACATTGAAGACCAGTTTGCGGCTGCCATGTTCAAGGCATTTGAAAAAGTGCAGGGCATCATCACCCAGGCTTCTTTGGGCGCGCCGCATTGGGTGAGCCATTTCGATGCCATCGAGAAGATGGGCTGGCCGGATATTCTGCTCCGCAAGGGCGTGAAAAACGGCCACCTCAACCCGATCAAGTTTCAGGGCAAAGGCGGCACCCAATACGACGTGCAGGAACTCAACGCGTACAAAGAATGGCTCATGGCCGAGCGCCGCGCCAACCGGCTTCACCCGGATTATCTCACCAACACTTTGGTCTCATCAATACCCGACAACTATGTTTTTCCTGACCATTCTCAAAAAGGACGCGCGGAGAATCGGCTACCTGGTCGCCGAAAGCCCGTTTCGCGATAGCAAAGAGCAAGACGAGCACATTGACATCCGCCTGGACCAGTCCACGGAAGAAGATGCAGTGCTCGAAGCCACGAAATTCGTCGAACGACACAACCTGAGCTATTGGGAAGTGCACTGCGTCGTACAGGTCGCGGGCTGTCACCTTACCAATGGCGATTGGGAGTAAATTTTTTCGCCCCACTGGTTGCAAATGCGGGGCATACACACAACCAACAGCAAAACGCTCATACCGGTGGTTCCCGCATTCGTGCGGGAGCCGCCACTTTCCTCCATTCGTCATGCCAACCTCCACAGCGATCTCCCGCCCCACCGCCTCGAGACCTTCGGCAGCCAACTGGGAGCAGGAACACCACACCCTGCAACGCATCCTGAACCTCGACATCAACCTGCGCCGGGAAGAACTCAAAGAGGCGCTCCTGGACTACGAGGACATGCATCCGGGCAATAACCTGGTGGGCAGCAAGGTGTACGAATTTCTGCGGCACTGCCAGAACATCGTCTGGAAACAACTGGCGGAACTGGCCGTGTCTAATCCGGCGGAATACGAGCTGTGGCGCGCCGGCCAGCGCGGCCACTGGCCTTTGCAGACCAACAACGTCGCCCACGGGATGCTGCTCCGGCTTTCGGAAGGCCGGCGGGCGCAACTGCACGAGCCCGGCGCCGCCATCGAACGCACCAAATCCGGGATGCCCGTCATTTCCGACAACATTCGCCGCACCGTCCAAAACTGGCGCCGCAAAACGACGGCTGCCTGGGTCACGCAAAACGGCGACACGATCAAGGGTTTCCCGTTTTTCCTCTCCTGGACGAGGCTCAATCGCGCCGGAGAACCCGATCCAAAAGGTCGGGGCAACGTGATCGGCCTGGTCAATTTGACCTGGATTTTCGGACCGGAATGGACGGACGGCGGCGGCGAAAATGCGGCCGATTCGGAGCCAAATGCGGCAGAACAACGGGAAAAATTTTCCACAATTCCCCCAATAATTAAAACCGTTGAAAAAAAGAAGAAGGAAGAGGAGCGGCTTTCCGCTAGCGCGGAAGACGTTTTTTTCCGGTCGGCAAAGCCGACAGAACCGGGGGTGAAAACCGCCCAACAGCAAGGAACGCCCTCCGGTGATTCCGGGCAAATTTTTGAGCAAAAAAATATTGCTGCCCCGCCCGCAGCCGGCGGCGGCGCGATGGCACGGGCCGCCGCGCTCTGGCAATTTCTCCTGCTGCACCTTTACGCTCCGCTTCTTGGCAGCGGCCGGATCCGGCACAGCTCCGAACGCGTTTTCGAGGGTACTACTTTCCGGACCTACACTGCCCAAAAATGCGTGGAATTGCTGGCCGAAAACCTGCATTCCGCCCGAAATGCGGGCGATGCCACTCTTGAAGAGGCCGAAATGCGGCTGCGGGGTGCCATCGAATGCCAGGCCAAATACCTGGACGACAACCCCGAAACCTGGGTACTAACACCCGAAAAGTTCCTGCGTCCGGATCGTCCACACGGCACCCTGCTGAGTGCCCTACGGCTGTTCGTGAAGGAGCAGCACACCCCGCTAATTCCGCCCGATAACCCGGAAAACGAATCCGCCCGCGAACGTAAAAACCGGCTGTACGGTCAGCTGCTTTCCCTGGGTGCCAACCGCACCCACCCCGGCACATTCTCCCGCTGGTACTCGGAGTATGGCCCGCAGCACCTGGAAGCCTGCATGACCTACATGGCCCAGCAAGCCGAACGCCGACGCCAGGCCGGAAAGCCGCAAAAGCGCGAATTTGACAGCAACCGGGGCGGCGCTTCTGCTTATTTCGCCAGCCTGATCGCCCGTTTCGATAGCCAGGGCGTACAACGCGAGCTGGAACTTTCCGAACGGCAAAAGATCAAAAATGCACTTTGGGAAAAAGTCTTCGCCATGCAAGGCGGGCAGACGTCGCCGGAACTGGATCACCTACGGGTGGAAATGTCGGCGATCTACCACCGCATGTGCGCGGACCCGGATTTCCGGGATGCTACCCTGCGCGACACCAATGCTTTTTTCCAAATGCGGATCGAGAACTACACCACGCCGACTTTCATCGCGCTGGCACACCACGTCCTTCAACAGCAAAACAAGCAATCATGCTAACCGCAGCCGCCACCCGCCGCCCGCCCCGCAAACGCCGCAAAACCCGCTGGCATTACGGCATGGAATCCGAGTTCAAAATGCTGGTGTTTTCCGGCGACCGCTGGCTCGCGCCGCTGTACTCGCACGACGTACCCAACAAGGCCATCGCCCGAGGAACGCGGGCAGAATTCTCCCAGGCGCAAAAGATCGAGCGGCTCCAGCAGTTGTTTGCCAAAGGCGGCACCAGGGGAAATGCGTTCATCCCGCTGGCCGTCACCTTTGCGGTGATTTTGCCCAACTACGGGAAAATGACCGACGCGGTGTCCCGCTGGTCGCCGCATTCCGGTTGGCTGGCGGCGCAGCGAAAAGCACCCTCCCCTCTTCCGAAATGCGCGTGGCGCTTATGGCTGGCCGGTAGCCCGAATTACACGTTCCGGGCCGATCCCCAATGCGGTGAGTTTCGACAATTTGCGGCGGATTTTGTGGCGAGTAAGCCGGATTTAGTCGCCCGCTTTGCCGATCCGCAGTCCGGCGAATTGCCGCATTCCTTCCTGGTCGCGGCATACTTGGGCGAAGTCGCGAAGCGATTGCAAGCCAAACAGAAATACGCCCGCGCCTACATCTATCACGGCGAATCCAACCAACCGGTTTTGCGCATTGACCTGGCTTCCGGCCGCTTGTGCGGTATCGGCCAGGGCGGCGGCTGGGTCTCCCCCGAATTTTTCTTTACGCTTTAATCCGCCAAACCCATGCGCGATCAACGGCCCAACTCTTCCCGCGACTACCCGTCCAAAATGCGGCAACAACCGGCCCAAATGCGGGAAGATGCCGGCATGTCGCAGTATGTTTTCGGCAAAATCCCGCCGCAGGTCCTGCCACTGGAAGAAGCCGTCCTGGGCGCGTTGATGACCGACCGGGAAGCAATGAACATTGTCGCGGATTTGCTCACGCCCGAGGCGTTTTACACGCCCGCGCACCAGGCGATATACCAGGCGATAATGCGGCTGCACGAGCGGCAGCACCCGGTGGACATTCTCACCGTGACCGAAGAACTGCGCAAATGCGGCGAGTTGGATCGCGCGGGCGGCAGTTACTACTTGGTGGAACTGACCAATCGGGTGGCATCGGCGGCCAACATCGAGTACCACAGCCGCATTATCCAGCAAAAACACATTCAGCGGCAGATCATTGCCACCGGCGCCAAAATGGTGAAGGACGGTTATGAAGACACCATTGACTGCTTCGATGCGCTACAACATGCGGAGCAGGACTTGTTTGCCATTACCCAAAACTCCCTGTCTCGCTCCAGCACCAAGGCCGGATCCATCGCATTTTCCACCTTCAAACAAATCGAGCAAAATGCGCTGAAAGCCCGCAACGGCGACGGCATCACGGGCATATCCGCAGGCATCGCGGAAGTGGATGCCCTGACTGGCGGCTGGCAAAATTCCGACCTCGTGATCCTGGCAGCCCGGCCGGGCATGGGCAAGACCGGTTTCGCATTGTCGGTAGCCCTGAATGCGGCGAAATGCGGCGTACCCGTCGCATTTTTCAGTTTGGAAATGACTAATCCGCAATTAGTGATGCGCATGATGGCCATGCTGGGCGAGGTTAGCGGACACAAAATGCGGGACGGCTCGCTCTCCGACGAAGAACTGATGACCCTTGCCGAGGCTGCCGACCAGGTGGAAAACCTGCCCATCTACCTCGACGACACCCCCGGCATCAGCATCGTGGAAATGCGGGCCAAATGCCGGCGGCTCAAGCGCCAACACGATGTTCAATTGGTCATCGTGGATTACCTGCAACTGATGACCCTCACGCCCGGTGGCATGGAAAACAAAAACGCCAACCGCGAACAGGAAGTGTCCGGTATCAGTCGGGCTTTGAAGGCCCTGGCCAAAGAACTGAACGTGCCGGTGATCGCATTGTCGCAGTTGAGCCGGGCCGTGGAAACGCGCGGCGGCGCCAAACGCCCGCAACTCTCCGACCTGCGTGACAGCGGCGCGGTGGAGCAGGATGCGGACATCGTATCCTTTATTTACCGGCCTGAATACTACGGCATCCTGGAGGATGAGTCCGGCGAATCGCTCAAGGGCATTGCCGAGATCATCTTCGCCAAAAACCGCCACGGGGATACCGACACCATAAAAGTGAAATTTGAAAAGCAGTTCACCCGCTTTTCGACACTGGAAAACTTCCCGCATTTTTTTGTCCCGGTAGTTGCAAATGCGGGGCATAGTCGAAACAACACGCCCAATAATCCGGCGGGTTTTGGTGGCGACGCTGCCTTTCCAGACAGCCCGTCGCCATACGGCGGGGTAAAACCTGCCAGCCGCAACGATCAGGACATTCCATTTTAAAACATCCCAATCTATGACACCACTCCTGGAACAACACCCGGCGGGCTTGCACGTCGCCCGCGCACATGAAGTGCCGGATTATTCCGGCATCCAGGCACTAAAACGCCGCATTCTCCGACGTCGGGCGCCGCATTTCAATCCAACTGACCGCATTTCCCTGCACGTGCTGGATTGGATCGGTCGAGCACAACTCAAACCCGTCGTGCCTTGCGAATGGCTGAAGACCAGGATTCTCCGGCTCGCCCTCTGCTGCAACCCCTACCCAACCGGTCCCTGCGACCGCTGGCTGCTGTGCCGGCCGGATGGTGTAGCCTGCTTCACCGCCGCTTCGCCGGAAATCGCCCGCCTGCATTTCTATTCCATCACCGGTGGCCTTCATGCCGCCTAAATCGTACAACCATGACCAACCACAAAAACACACCCCGCTATGCCGTGTCCTGGTGGCTTTGGAACGGCGAAACTTTTGAACGCCACGACCTGGAGGTCGAGGCCGTGGAGATCGCCAAATGCGGTAAGTACCGCTTTTACCGGGTCGCAAATCCGGTGAAAAATCCAAAACCCGGCCGCGAATGGCTCATTGCCGAGGGCGGAACCGGGTATGTGCTGGCCTATGGTCCGGATGTACAGACGGTACTCAAGGTGGCGCGTGGGCGCTTTCAGTTTGAAAAGGAAGGGATTCGGGAGGCGGATGTAACTTGTTATATCAAGGGACATTTGTCGCTGCTGGAATGGTATGTGGGTGGTACACCGGAGTTTGTACTACCGGCTGCCGGGTATGGGATTCGACCTGTTTTGGAGTTTGGGGAGGTGTTGCTGACGCTGCTTTGAGTGCGGCTCAGGAGGGATGGAGAAAAACTTCAATACCCATGCGGCAAGAAGATAAAACGATACGCATGGAGCATTTTTAAATGCAAATTATTTGTCGGATGCGCTAAGTTTTTTGTTTTACAAAACATTTTGTTTTATACGTTTGCAGTCCTGCCTTCATAATCTTGAATTTTTATGCGTACCAAAGTCCGGTTACATCTTGATGAAGAGTTGATCCCCTATTACCCGGAATTGTCCCGTGAGCTCATCACGGGGCTGAATAACAGCATATCTGCCAAGATCAAGCGGGCGTATATCACCCTGCCCAGCCGGCCGCAACGCGGCGAGTCGCTGAACCTGCACTCATTCAAAGCGCGCTTTGGACTGACCGATCAGGAAAGCGAGTTTTTGGCGGATTTCAACTACCAAGTAGAAATTCTGGAGATCGTCATTTGCGATGGATTTTTGGAGGTGTTCGTGAAAAAGGTGGAGTGAGGTACGCCTGTGCTTCATTCTTATTCTTCCACCGCTTGCCTGCCACCGTCACGGTTGTTTTTCAAATTTTTGGTCAACGCCTCTACCCGCTCCGCCAACTCTTGCGACGTGGGAAAAAACTGCGACAATTCTTTTGGCAAGGATTCGGTTAGCGTGTACGTGGCAATGCCGATTGGCTTGTTGACATCTTGCAGGGCAAATTCCACGACCGTCCGGGATTTGCTTTTGCAGATGATAATGCCGATACTGGGCTGTTCGTGCGGTTTTCGGTAGAGCCGGTTCAGGGCTGACAGGTAAAAATTCATTTTCCCGGCGTATTCCGGCTGAAATTCGTCAATTTTCAGGTCAATCGCCACCAAGCATTGAAGCGACCGATGGTACAGCAGCAAATCAATTTCAAAATGCTTTCCGTCTACCGTCACCCCGACTTGATTGCCCACAAACGTGAAATCACCTCCCATAGAGGCTAAAAAATCCCTGATATTGTTCAAAAGAGCCTGTTCTAATTGCGCTTCGGTATATGGTTCCGACAGGTGAAGGAAACCGAAGGTGTATTCATCCCGTATGACCGAGGCGGCGCCTTCGATCTGTACAGCGGGCAACGTTTCTTCGAAGTTGTGCTGGTTGAGTAGCATATTTTCCCACAATTGGCCTGCAATGGCATTGGTCAAAGCAGTTTTTGACCAATGGTGTCGGGCAGCCATTTTGATATAGAAAAAGCGTTGGTGCGCATCTTTGCACTTCTCAAGGATAATGATGTTGTGGGACCAGGCAATTTCTGCCACCACTGGTGGCAGAATTAGATCGCTGCTGCTGTACTCTTCGTACAGGTTTTTCATGCGCCAAAGGTTTCGAGAGGAATACCCATTTGTATTCGGGAAAGCCTGTTGCAGCTCTCCCGCGAGCCGTTCGACAATGCTTTTGCCCCAACCGTGTGCCTGTTGCCGATCCACAATGGATTTGCCAATGCTCCAATACAACGCGATTTGCTCTTGATTGACGGTCTGCAAAGCGCGGTATTGGGCAGATTTAATCATCTGTTTGATGTCCTCGACCATGTTGAAAAACTCATCGTCGGCGATCCGTTCTGGTTGTTCCATCTTGAGTAGGTTAAGAGACCGCCGAAAAATACCGACAATTCCTGAAATGCTACCTGCCGCCGTCAAAACTCCTTGTCTTAGGAAGCACCGCACTTTGTACAGACTCGAAAACCTCTGCCCTCTTTCCTCGAAATCCGAAGTCTCCCGCCCCCAACTCCCGCCCATAAAACCGGCGTAACCCCTCATAATACCCCACCGCCCTCCGAAAACACCGGCTCTCCTCCAACCGCCGGTTCTTCAGCCGCGCCACATCTGCTACCCGCGCCTTAAACCGTCCCATCGCCACGCCCGGCGACAGCCGCTCCTCCGTCTTGCCCCAACGAAAAACGATTACCGGTTTGGAGAGGCCCTCCAGATCGCACTCTACCACAATTGCATCTGCATCAGGGTTCTGCGTCGAAACAGTACCCACAACTGGGGCAGACGAGCGAACCGGCGTTTTTTTTTCAGGGCCACCGGTGGGCGCCGATGGTTCGGGTGGCGTAACGGCCGGATCCGCCTCGATAGCCACCAGTGGCGTTCCGGGCAAAGTACCCGGTTGGGTACCCGCTGGCAGCTTGGGTATCGTTTGCTCCGGCTTAAGCGCCACGACGGACGCTTGCGCTTCCAGGAGTTCCTGCCTCTGTTTTTCCGCCCCTTCCAGGGCGGCTTGGAACGCGGCGCGTTGGGCTTCGCTCAGGTTGGGGTCGTTGACCCGGCGTTTGAAGGTTTTGATGTGTTCGTCCAATTCGGCGAGTGTCATATCAAACAAATTGAATGGTGGTTTCTAATTCCCGGATTAACAGATCAATCTGGGCTTTGTCCCGAATGAAGTTCCGGGCGGCCAGCAGATCGTCTATCAAGGCCCGGATGAAGGTTTCGTCAATGTTGAATTTGGCGCTTGGGGTTTGATGTTCAAGGCGTTTATCCGATCCGCCGCGCTCCTCTCCCGTCAGGTCAAAAAAAAACTGAGCCTGGTGTTTGTCGGCCGTCCAAAGGCCGCTGTTCTCGAAAAGCAGGCGGGCGGTTTTCAGCACCCGGAGCGATTGGCGCACTTCGTTTAGATCGCGGTGTTTCAAGGCGAGGTAGATCGCCATTTCGTTCACGCCCTGGTTGTTGGTCACGAAATGGAATACCTCCTGGCAGAGATCGGTTTGCACCTTGGCCAGCAGGTCTTTCTTGGCAGCGTCGCGGATTTCATCCTCCGGCAGCCAGTCGTAGATTTTCGCCCGAACAGTCCACAGGGCGTTGTTCAGCCCGTTGCCGATGGTCTTGAAAATCTCGATCAGCGGGCTTTCGCCGTCGGGGTGCTTTTCGTCGAACTTGAGTGCCCGGTACTGCCGCATTCCGTGGCAGATGTGCCACAAGAACATGCCGGCTAAGTAAATCAGGAACATGCCGCTCTTGCGGGATTCCTTGCGCGCCTCGTAGACGCCCAGCGCCCGGTTGTTGGCTTCGTTCACCTGGGTTTGTTGTCCGAGCAGCAGGCTGCTTTGCTGGGCGGCGATGTCGGCCAGGGCTTTTTCCTTTTCAGCCAGATTGCTGGTTTTTGGCAGGAACTCCGCTTTGCGCTCGCGGCGTTTTTTCTCCAGGCCGGCCAGCTGCGCGTTGATTTGCCGGGTTTCCACCTGCGCCCAGTTCGCCCCTACCCCGGCGAGACGTTTCTTGCGCGATTCCAGCCGGCGTTTCTCTTTGTTGAGTTCGGAATCCACCTTAGTATTCCAGGCGCCGCGTTCGCGGTCTTCGGCGGCCTTTTCAGCGTTGCGGGCCTTTTCGGCAAGGTTCAGCACTTTGTCGTGCAGAACCGTATCCACCACCTTTTCTTCCGGCTTGGCCGTCATACGTTCCACGGCCTCGTGGTTGCCTTCGCGGTTGACGATGAAATCCACGGTGCAAATGCCGGCGGTCAGGCAAAGGCACAGGATGCCGATCGTGATGTCCACCCCGGCCACCCGCTGGTTTTCGAGGCTTTGTTTTTCCGCTTTGGGCAGGAAAGCCGCGGCGATCATCCGGGTGCTGAAATGCGCCGACACGCCGTTGAGCCGTTGCACCACAAAGGCGATGACCACAGCCACCCACAGTCCGATGCCGGGAAACTGCGGTTCCAGCATCTTTTTCATGCCGTACACGCTCCCCAGCACGACCACGAGGAAGCATAGGGTGGAAATAAGGGGAGAAAGCAGCAGCCGGAAGCGGCTGTTGAACGCGGCCCAATCTTGTGGGTTCCGACCTGGTGTAATATCCATATTGCCTACTGTTTAATTGTTCGCTTATTCCTGGTAAGCCGGGGTCTCCTTCATAAAGAATCTGCCGATGTGCTCATCCCCAAAATGGTATTGGTCCGTGGCGCTCTTCACCCGGTGGATGAAAACCGGGTTTTCCAGGTGACGCCGGATAATATCCAGCACCTCTTGTTCGGTTTCTGCCGAGGGTCTGATTTCGGCGTTAATCAGCAGCGTCGCCAGTTGACGCAGCAGGTAGCCGGGGCCTTGTCGGGTGCGTCGCAGCGTGATCCGGTGGCGCTCGCATTCCTGGCGGATGTGATCCTCGAAGGCAGTTTTGATGTCCTCCGGCACCTCTAGCAGCCCGGTTATTTCCTCGATCCCGATTTCGCTCCCCTGCCCCACCATGCCCAGCCGGCTGAGCCGGTAAGCTTTGGGCAGAAATTCCACCACGAAGCGCGTTCGTTTGGTGTACGTGGCGATGCGCTCCAGCGCCCGGATTTCAAATAGCCACTTTCCGGTGGTCCCGGTTCCGCGTATTTCCAGAAACCGGACTTCCGTCCCCTCGAACGTCCGGTCGGCAAAACGCCCATGTTGTTGTCCCATAGCAATGTTTAAGTGTTGTAATCTGCAAGTTTTTGAGCCTATATAATGTTGCAACAAAGTTACTTATTTAGTCGCCAAATATGCAACGAATACCGCAAATTTGTTTCTGTAAAATGAAAGATCGCAGGGGAGCCGCTTTCGGCAGGATGTTTTCAAAACTTCGAATGAAAAGCGGCAAATACCCGGAACAAATCCGGCAAACAATTTACACCGATTCGATATATCGGTTTTTTGCCGAAAACCTCCCGAATTCTTTCCGAAAACTTACCGAAAATATTCCGAAAAAAATGGCTGATAAATCCCTGATAATGAATGCCGAAACCGAGACATCCGTTTCGGCAGACCAACTGACCGGCTGGTTGAAAAACCTGGATCGTCACGGACAGGAAATTCTCGAAGCCATCCGGGAGGGGAGGGCCAAAGTGACCACTACGGCCGGGTTTAATGAGATCGCAGCGCGCCTGCGCGCCAGTACTCGGGCGTATGCGGACGAAGCGTTCAAAGGGAGCGGACTGACGACCCAAAAAGTCATCTTGACCAACACCATATATTACCTACTGAAATCCTGCGAACGTATCGCCGGCCACGCGGACAAGATCGGCGAACTGATGGCCGTGTTGCCCTTAGGCGAAGCCCTCGACGCCAAAACGATCCTGGGCATCCTGATGGATGGCAAGAAACGGGATACCCTGATCGACAACGGCAAACTGCTCGCCGGATCGTTCGAGGGCAGTTGGCTGGGTAGAATCGAGGTAAACGATTTGGCGCCCATCCTGGCGGAAGCCGGCATTGACTTCACCGCTTATGCCCACCTGGTGGAAGTGTTGAAAAAACACCTTCCGGAAGAACCTAAAACCCAACTTCCCAATGGCTAAACGCGGCGGCAAAAACTTCAAGGCGCCCGTCGGGGCGGTGTTGGACGAGGCCCAAGTTGAATTACCGGTTCTCGAACAAATCCTCAACGGCATCCCGATTGCCGGCGACGACATCCTGGCCGAATTGCTCGATGCTACCTCGGACCGCACCGTGGAACCGGCCGTCCTGGCCGTGGCTGAAATCGTGGCCGCACCGGGCGCTGAAACGCCCGAAGCCCTGCCCGAAGACCTCGGTGAAGAAACCGGCGCCCAGCCGGAGTTCATCGAGCGGGTAGAGGCTATTCGCCAAAAAGGCGCTCGTAGTTTGACAGAAGCCGAAGAAATCGCCACGCGCGAAATGCCCCAAAATACCCCCGAGGCCCCCGCCTTGAACAAAGGTAATCCCCCCGAGGC
>JBEBHD010000367.1:0-3286 GCA_040080915.1 Saprospiraceae bacterium | reverse complement strand
GAATCATGCCCTGTGATTCGATGCCGCGCATCATGCGCGGGGCCAGGTTGACCAGCACGATAACTTGGCGGCCCACGATGTCTTCGGGTTGAAAATGCTGTGCGATACCCGACACGATCGTACGTTTTTCAAAACCGAGGTCCACGATGAGTTTCAGCAGTTTGTCTGCCTTTTCCACTTTGGAGGCCTCCAGGATGGTGCCAGTTCGGATGTCGAGTTTGGCGAAATCGTCGTACTGAATTTCTTCTTTCACAGGTGGGTAGGTTGCGGTTTCTGTGCCGGCGGGTTGTTCGCCAGCGGGCTGGTTGGCTAGGGCGGTGGCTTGCAGTTTGGCTACCTGTGCTGCGATAACCTCGTCGAGAATGCGGGTGAACAGGTGCTCGGCAGCGTTTAGGGCGTGGTTGGGCCGGACGACGGGGTTGCCCTCGGCCAGTTCGTTGTGTACGTCGAGCAGGTCGCTGCCGTCGCCAAGTGCGGGCAGGTTGAGCATTTGGCGCAGCCGCTGCGCGGCAAACGGCAGGAACGGGTGCAGGGCCACCGACAGCACGGCCACGTATTGTAGCGCCAGGTTGAGCACCACCTTGACGCGTTCGGGGTCGTCCTTGATGGTTTTCCAAGGTTCGTTGAACTGGAGCAGGGCGTTGCCTGCGCTGGAAATTTCCATCAGGATGCGCAGGGCCTCGCGCAAGTTGAACCGCTCGATCTCGCGACCCATTTCCTCTAATTTCAGGTGCAAGACGTGCAGCTCGGTGTCGTACGTGCTGGCCTGCTCGGCATCCCAGCCACTTTTGATCTCCCGGCTGGCATCTATGTTCGGCACCACGCCGGAGTAGTTTTTGTGCAACAAAACGAGCACGCGGTGTACAAACCCGGCTAAATTGCCGACCAATTCGGTGTTGGTGCTTTCCTGAAAGCCCTTCCAGGTGAACTCGCTGTCACGCTGTTCGGGCATGTTTTTGATCATGTTGTACCGCAGGTCGTCCTCGCGGCCGGGCATTTCGGCCACGTACTCGTGTACCCATACCGCCCAGTTTTTGGAGGTGGAGAGTTTGTTGCCCTCGAGGTTGAGGAACTGGTTGGCGGGCACGTTCACGGGCAGGATAAACCCGCCGTGCGCTTTCAAAATGGCCGGGAAGATGAGGCAGTGGAAAACGATGTTGTCCTTGCCGATGAAATGCACGAGCGCCGTGTCCTGGTCTTTCCAGTAGGGTTCCCAACTGGTGTGGTTGTCGAGTGCCCACTGTTTGGTGGCCGAAATGTAGCCGATCGGTGCATCGAGCCAGACGTACAGTTTTTTGCCTTCCGAATGCGGAATTTCGGCGGGAACGTCCACGCCCCAATCAAGGTCGCGGGTCATGGCGCGGGGCTGGAGGCCCTGGTCGAGCCAAGAGTTGCATTGCCCAACGACGTGGTTTTTCCACGAGGCGGGGTCGTGCAGCTGCTTGCCATCGGCTTTGCCGGTGTTGATCCACTCGCGCAGCCAGGCCTCGTGTTCGTTCAGTTTGAGGTACCAGTGGGTGGTGGGGCGCATCACCGGGGCCGCGCCGCTGAGCGTGGAGCGGGGGCTGATGAGCTGGGTTGGGCTGAGGGTGGAGCCGCATTTTTCGCACTGGTCGCCGTAGGCATCGGGGTTGGCGCACACGGGGCAGGTGCCGATGATGTAGCGGTCGGCAAGGAACTGCCCGGCCACCTCGTCGAAGTACTGGTCGCTTTCTTTTTCCTCAAACTGGCCGTTTTGGAGCAGTTTTCGGAAAAAATCCTGCGAGGTCTGGTGGTGCAGCGGCTCGGTAGTGCGGTGGTAAATATCGAAGGCGATGCCGATTTTTTCGAAAGTGTCGCGGATGCTCGCGTGGTACTTGTCCACGATCTGGCGCGGGGTCACGCCCTCCTTGCGGGCGCGCACGGTGATGGCCGCGCCGTGCTCGTCGGAGCCGCACACGAACACGACGTTTTTGCCCATCAGGCGCAGGTAGCGCACGTAGATGTCGGCGGGCAGGTAGGCCCCGGCGAGGTGGCCGATATGGAGCGGGCCGTTGGCGTAGGGCAGGGCGGCGGTGACGAGGTACCGTTTTTTCATCAGGGATATTTGCGTGTGGCGAATGAGGCGGCAAAAGTAGTTTTTTAGCCTTTGAAAGCCACACATTTTCCAGATGCAAACATGCTTGAGGTACTTTGGCCCTTTGGGAACGTACTTCAATAACACGGTGCGTTCTGTTTCAAACTTTTGTACACGTCAGTGGCCTGATTGACAATATCCTGGAAGGTTATCAGGTCCCTTCGACACGGAGCGCGGCAAAAAGAAATGAATGCAATAGATGTCAAGATCGCCTAAGCGAATCGGATATTTGATTGATAAAATTCTAAGCCTCCGGTGGTTATCCACCGGGGGTTTTTTTGTGCCCTGGGCCGCGCCCTCATGCCCCCGCCCCAAACACCTTCCCCAGCACCGCCTGCATCAGCACATTCAGATCCGCCCGGCTCTGCCGTACCTATGGCAGTTTAATCTACCGGATTCCCGCGAGGGCGTTCTCCGTGTTCTTCATTTTCAAACGAGTTCCGGTGCGGCATACAACTTATTTTTCCCAGCCTTTTACATTGCTGTGGGTTTCGTAGTTAAAAAGGGGGATGTAATCAAATGCTCTTCCTGTTTTGAGCCTGTATGCTTCTGCAGCCAGTGTTAGCAGGTGCTCAAAATCAATGTTGCCGGGCATCTCGGAAGGGTTATTTTGCACCTTTTCGTAGTAGTCTCGGCCTTCTGCCACTACTGCGCAACGCGCGTACAAAAAGTCGTCGGAAGAGAAAGAATCATCCGCTTGCTTTTCCCGGTAAGTCTGTGCGTGCTGCCGGGTGTCGAGGCGGTACAGTTTTTCGGACAGAATATCCTGAAACAGGTAAATGCTCGAGATGTGCATGCGGGACAACGCTTTTGCAGCAGGAGCCGAAATGGCTGCGCGATTCCGGTTGGGCCAATCCAGCAGATCAACGACCTGCCAAAAGTCGGCTTCGGAGAACAAACCCTCCCCGTGCTGAGACTCCTGCACGCGGATTTCTACCTCGGCATCCTTGCCAAGATCGCCCTTTAAATCCTCAAAAAACTGAGGATTGATGTCTTCCAGATTTACTTTTAAAACTGTTGTCGGCATGTTCATCCGTTTAAATTTTCAATGGACACCTGCTCAGGGCGCCTTGTACGACTTGAGCAGCCAAAGGGCCCGGTTTTGTTTTTTTTGTTCAGGTTTTGTTGGCAGGAAGCCCCGGCATCTACGCCGCGCCCTCACGCTCCCGC
>JBEBHD010000162.1:0-12373 GCA_040080915.1 Saprospiraceae bacterium | reverse complement strand
GAAGTGGTGGCTGTAACGACGAACTTGACGTGCCGAATTCTCTTGTCTTTCCATGTCTCGTACTGTTTTTAGGTGTCAACCTATTTCAGGACGGGACAGAACCCGTTGCCAAAGGTGCGGCGGGCTGGCGAAAAAAAACACCTTGCTCGGTATTTTTTCGGCGGAATGTGTCAAAAAAAATGAGACTCCACCGAAGATTGGCTTTCTGATCTGGGCGGAATCTCTACTCTTACCAACCGCTTGAATTATCATGCCCACCCACTGCTGCCGTTCAAAGCACCGCATAATTGGCAAGAGGCGTTCCAGATGCTGATAGTCTATCCACGCTGATGACATCCGACTGAAAAAGCCATTTTCAAATCCGCCACAAGCACTCAAAAAGTGACACTGCCAGATTATTTATTCCCGCCACCTCCCCCGCCATTCCCGCCATCCCCGCTCGCCCGCTTGCTTTCCTCCTCTGCTGCGGTGGCCCGGCGGCGCGCGCTTTGTATGCTTTTGCCGCCAAACCGGTAGGTCATGTTGACCTTGAATTGCTGCCCCTCCCAAGTGCCGTTGGCATCAATGTACAGGTTTCCGATTTCGGTGAACGAGCTCCACTGGGAGGTATGCCACACGTCGGTGAAACTCACGCGCAGGGTGCCGGTGCCCTCCCACAGTCGTTTGGTGAAGCCCACGTCCATGACCCCTTGCGGGCGGTTGACGTATGCCCCCCACAAGCCGCCCCAGTTGTACCAGCCCGATACTTCGGCGCTTAGCGTGGGCGTGAGCGTGAAGGTTTGTTGGCTCCAGAAGCCGCCGCCGCCAATGCGCAGGTCAATCGTGCGCCCGTCGCCGTAGTCGGCTTTGTTGATGGAGTGGTTGTACCAAAAATTGAGGTTGCCGTTCCACCATTTGGCGATCGGCATGGGCGTGTTCACGCTGAACCCAATGTTGTCCCGCGTGGCCAAATTGCGTACCTGAATGAAAAAACGCTGCTTGCCGGTCATGGGATCAACCTCCTGATCGGTGATATTGGCAAAGGCGTAACGGGTCTGGGCGTAGTTGGCGCTGATGTTCACACGCTGGAACAGCGTCCAGCCCAACTCCACCGTGTGGGTGAACTGCGGGCGGATGAACGGATTGCCCCGGCGGAAACTCAGTTCGTCAATGCGGAACTCAAACGGGTTGAGGTCCTGGTAGCGCGGGCGGTCAATGGAGCGGCGGTAGGTCAGGTTCAGTTGGTGGTTGTCGCTCAGGGAATAACCGATGGCCGCGCTGGGAAACAGGGAGAGATAAGCCGTGTCCACGGTTTTGTTGTGTACGGGTTTGTACGCGATGAGGTAGCCGCGAATATCGGTATGTTCGGCACGCAACCCAACCTGAATGCTGAACTTGCCCAATTTGGTGCTTCCGTTTACATACCCGGCTGCGATGCGTTCGCGGTATTCAAACGTGTTGCTGCGGTCGGTGTCAAAGTTTTCCTTGCCGTTGACCACATTGAAAAAGTTGAACGTGTTGTCGGTGGCCACATCGGAGAGTTTGGTGCCCGTGCCCAACTTGCTGTCCTTTGGCGTTCCGAACAACGAGAACGGGTGCTCGTAGTCGGCCTTCACCGAGCGGATGTCAATGTCGCGGGGCATATTCATGCGGAAAGCCGTGGACGAGAAGGTGTTGACGTTTTCCGGGTCGCGGTAGAAGTTTTGGTTCAGCACAGTCTGGCTGTCTCGAAAGATGTTGTAATCAACATCAACGTTGAGCGTATTGCCGATGGAGTCGGCGAATTTGTAGTTCAGGTTGAAGTTGCCGTTCCAGTTTTGCATGCTGCCGATGTTTTCGGCTATGAGCAGGGAGTCCACGCGATTTTCTGCCAGGCTGCCGATCTCGGTACGTGCGTGCATCCAATTGTTGGGCACGAAATACCCGCCGCTGGCCAATAAGCCGAAGGTGTGCCGGTTGTTGGGCGAGTAGTCCATGCCGATGCTCATGCGGCTGGGGCGGGCAAACCAGTAGGAGTTGTTGCGCTGGTTGAAGCGGCGGTCGCCGACACGGTTGTCGAGGTTCATGGTGTTGTCCCATCGCCCGCGAAAGATGCTGGCCGACCCAAAGAGGTTCACCTTGCGGTCGCGGTGGTTGATGTTTATGGAGGCATCGCCCTTGGTGGTTATGCCATGGTACAGGCCGAGGTTGACGGAGCCGTTGGTGCCGAGGCGCTTGTCTTTTTTCAGGCGCAGGTTGATGATGCCCGCGTTGCCCTCGGCATCGTACTTGGCCCCCGGTGTGGCAATGATCTCGATGGCTTCGATGTCGTTGGAACTGAGGCTGCGCAAAAACTGGGCGAGGTCTTGCCCGGTCATGGGCGATATTTTTCCATTGATTTGTACCAGCACGTTTTGTCGGCCCTTGAGGCTGATGTTGTCGTTCTGGTCGAGGCTCACGCCGGGGCTTTTGCGCAGGAGTTCCAGTGCGTTCAGGCCGGTATTGGTCGGGCTGGCATCCACGTTAAACACCAGTTTGTCGGCTTGCACCTCAATCAGCGGTTTTTGGGCCGTCACCGTTACTTCTTGGAGTTCCTTGCTGAGTGGGGCCAGTGCGAGGGCGGGCAGCGTCACGTCGGTTTTTCCAAAATCAAACCGCTCGGAATCGGTGGTGCGGAAACCCAGCAGCTGGCCGCGCACAAAATAGGTGCCTGCTGACGTATTTTCGATCTCAAAACGCCCTTGTCGGTCGGTCACCGCACCTTTCACAAAGGCGGAGTCCGAGGCTGCATGCAAGGTCACAGTGGCAAACTCTTGGGCTTGGCCGCCCGCATCGGTCATGGTGCCGGTGATTTTTTGTGCGTGTGCGTTGGAAAAAAGCAGGAGAAAAAACGTCAAGGACAAAGCCGGGCGAAGCAAAAACACAGCAAGATGTGGCATGAGCAAGAGGAGGATTGTGAACAAAGCCGCAAAGACCGGTTTGGGCTTCAGCGATTGCACGCCTTGGTTCGGTTCTCGACAAATGACCGGTACGGGGCAGTCATCTGCACGATTGGTGGAGTGTAGCGGCAAACTGCTACGCTTCCTCGGCACATCACTACTGTCTCAGAAAAACGGGCACATCAAGTCAAGAATATCCGTGTCCGGTTTTTTCAAAATACCTCGAATGCCCACTTCCCGGGCAGCCTGTACGTTTGGCTCTAAATCGTCTATGAAGACCGTCTCACCGGGCAGGAGTTCGGCATCGGCCAAAACGTACTCGTAGATATCGCGGTCGGGTTTGCGCAAGCGGACAAGGTGGGAGTAGTACACCCCGTCGAAGTAGCGGAGTTGGAAATCGGTCAGGCCATGCTCGCGGGCCATGTACGCGTCGATCCAGTTGGCGTGCAGATCGTTGATGTTGCTGAGCAAAAAAACCTGGTAGCGCTGGCGCAGGCGGAGCAGCATATCGAATCGCTCGCGGGGCATGCCGATAAAAATGGCGTTCCAGGCCGCCACGGCCTGCTCGGCGCTGAGCAGCGGGTGGGCTGCCTGGTACAGCGCGTCCACAAATTCTTCCGTTGAGATCCCGCCCACCTCGTACAGACGGAAGACATCACTGGCCAACAGTTTTTCTTGGGCAGGACCAAAGCGGCCGCCCAGTAACTGCCGAAGCACGCGTTCGGTGGCACCGAGGTCAAGGTCGAACAGGACGTTCCCGAAATCGAAAATGATGTTTTTTGTCATGGGGCGCAAAGATGCGCCGGAGCTGCTATTTTGCCAAACCGGACATTTTTGGCCCTGGTTTGCCGCCCATAGTGCCGCACATGCTACCTTTGGCCGCCTTCAAAAAGGCCTGCAACTGTTCTTCCGTGTTTTCTTAACTAAATTATCACTGTCTGTAAGATGCGTCAAACTTTTCTACACCGCTTTTGGCTGTTGGCTTTCGCCATAATCAGCCTTGCTATCTCCGTGCAAGCGCAACAAGACTTGGCCCAGGCCAAGGAAACCGCGCTGAAATTCTTGCAAAGCACCCCCGACCAGTTTAACCTAACCCGACAGGACGTGTCGGACGTGCGCATCACGGATGCCTACGTCACCAAACACAACGGCCTCACGCACGTATGGGTGCAACAACAACACGCCGGCATTCCGGTGTACAACGCCCTGTTCGGCCTGCATGTGAAGCCCAACGGCGAGGTACTACACCTCGGCCACCGCTTCCTGACCGACCTGAGCCATCAGGTGAACACCGCCCTGCCCTCGCTCGGCGCAGCCCGTGCGCTGGAAATTGTCATCGAACACCTCGGTTTTTCGCCCGACCTGATGCCCGGCCTCAACCGCAAGATCAACGAGCGCAACTTCGTGTTCAGCGCTGGAAAAGTGGCTCGCGTTGAAATCCCCGTTGAGGCCTGCTACGACCGCGACAACAAAGGCCGCCCCCGCTTGGCGTGGAAAATGTTCTTCGACCAGGCGAATACATCCGATATGTGGACGATCACGGTGGATGCCCAAACGGGCGAGATCATCACCCAGTTCAACCACACCCAGTACTGCAAAGTCGGCCATGTACACCGCGTCGGCGATGTTTGCCAGGACGAGCAGCCTTCGGAAAAACAAACAACCAAAGTTGTCAATACCCAAAAACTCGCAGGCTCGGTGGACGAAGTGTACAACGTGTTCCCCTTGCCCGTCGAAAGCCCGGCCCACGGCACGCGCAGCCTGCTCACCAACCCCGCCGACCCCGTGGCCTCGCCCTACGGTTGGTTGGACGAAAACGGTGCAGCAGGGCCAGAGTTCCTCACTACCCGCGGCAACAACGTGCGTGCCTACGACGACCGCGCCAATGACAATACAGCCGCTACGGCCGATTACGTGACTAGTACCAACTACGTCTTCGACTTCCCCTACGACCCCAATGCCGAACCTGCCGGCAATTTTTCGGCGGCCGTCACCAACTTGTTCTACATGAACAACATGATGCACGACCGCTACTACCAGTTTGGTTTTGATGAAGTGGCTGGCAATTTCCAGCAAAACTCATACGGCCGCGGCGGCCTTGGAAATGATGCTGTGCGTGCCGAGGGCCTCGACGGCGGCGGTCAGGACAACGCCAACTTCGCCACGCCCGCCGACGGCGGTGCCCCGCGTATGCAGATGTTCCTGTGGACTGGAGCGAGCGGCAACATCGTCCGGGTGAATGCCCCGAGCGCAGTGGCGGGCACCTACTATGCGCAAACCACGCCGCAGCCGCCAAGCACCGGCGCTTGGGGTGGGGCCATCACGACGACCCCGATAACGGGCGAAGTGGTCATCACTGACGATGGTACCGGCTCTGACCAAGCCACCTGGAACTGCAAACCCTTGGTGAATAGCTTGACGGGCAAGATTGCCATTGTAGATCGTGGCAACTGCGAATTCGGCGCAAAGGCCCTGCGTGCCCAACAGGGCGGTGCCATCGCTTGCATCATCTGCAACTTTGAAGATGCCACTATAAGCATGGGTGCCGGTGCCCAAGGTACTGGTGTAACCATCCCAGTGGTGATGATGACCAAGCCCAAGTGCGATCTGCTTCGCCAATACGTCGGCAGCGGCCTGAATATCTCCCTCGTTCGCCCCGCAGTGGCAGGCCCCACACTCCTGGACGGCGACTTCGACAACGGCATCATTTCCCACGAGTATGGCCACGGCATCTCCACCCGCCTCACTGGCGGCCCCGCCAACTCCGGCTGCCTTGGCAACGCTGAACAAATGGGCGAGGGTTGGAGTGACTGGTTTACATTAGTCAATACCGTTCGGCCCGGCGACGTTGGCGAAACCCGCCAGGGCGTGGGCACCTTCGTGTTCCGCCAGCCCAACGAGGGCGTGGGCATTCGCCGCGTACCGTACAGCACTGATATGAGCATTGACCCGCATACCCTCGCCACAGTGGCCGCCAGCACCGGCGTACACGCCATCGGCGAAGTGTGGGCCACTGTCACATGGGACCTGTACTGGGCTTTTGTAGAGAAATACGGCTACGATGCCGACTGGAGCAACAAAAACAGTGGGAACTACCGCGCTGTCCAGTTGGTCATAGACGGTATGAAACTTCAGCCCTGTAGCCCCGGCTTCATTGACGGCCGCAACGCCATCATCCAGGCTGACTTCGTCAACTATGCTGGCGTGGATACCTGCCTCATCAGTTCGGTATTTGCCCGTCGCGGTATGGGCATCTTTGCCAACCAGGGCCTCAGCACCGATGCTACCGATGCCGTCGAAAACTTCGATGCCATCCCAACGTGCGTAAAAGAACTGAAGATCACCAAAACGACCTCTACACCGACCATCACCGCTGGCGAAAATGCTCAATTCACCATCAAGGTAGTCAACCACAAAGAAGGAACCGCCGAAGGCGTGATCGTGACCGATCCGTTGCCCGCTGGCCTTACCCTTGTATCCGCCTCCAACGGCGGTACCAGCGTAGGTGGTGTGGTCACCTGGAACCTCGGCAACATGCCCACCCTGGCGGAAATCACGCTGACCTACACGGCCAAATCCGATCCGGCATCCAAATCGCTCCTTTATTTCCGCGACGATATGGAGGCCGAGGACGACCGCTGGGCACCGCTCCTCAACGGAGAAGGCAGCACCCTGTTCCTCCTGCAAGACACCGTCGTGAAAGTGGGTACGAAGGCATGGAAAGCCAATGCGTTGGCCACGGAAACAGACCTCGTACTCTGGCACTATGTTCCGCTCACCATCAACGGCTCGCAGCCCACGCTGCGCTTCTGGCACCAATTCAACACCGAGGCCGGTGCAGATGCCGGTTTTGTAGAATTAAAGTTGGAGGGTCAGTCAACCTGGCGCCGCCTTGCTCGCGACAAAGGCATCCGCAAGGGTTACACCGGGAGCATCCAGTACGGCACGTTTGCCATCCCATACCTCAACGGCTTTTCCGGCAATTCCAACGGTTGGGTTCAGTCGTATTTCGACATCAGCGAGTTTACCGGCAACAATGTCACATTCCAGTTCCGTTTCGGCACTGACGACAACACCACGCCGGCAAACGCCTCTTGGATCATTGACCGGGTGGATATCATTGACCTGCTCAACTATAACTCCGAAGCCTGTGTGCGCTCCAGCACCGGCGACGTGGCCTGCGCTTCTGCGCCCGAACGCGGCGTGATTGTGGAACCGGGTGACGTGGTAGGTACCGACGACCCGGTCGCAGAAGACGCTCTCGGCCTGCGCGTGCAGCCCAATCCGGCAACCGACCAGCTGACACTGGCCTTTGGCGTGGCTGCCGAAGGTGCCGTGCAGGTGCGCCTTATTGGTGCCGACGGTCGCTTGGCGCTGCAACAAAACCTCAAAAACGTATACGCCGGCCAGGTACTTCCGCTGAATATCCAGCACCTGCCCGCCGGACTGTACATTGTGCAGGTGGAGAGCAGCATCGGCCGTAGCGTGGCCAAAGTGGTGAAACACTAAGTCGTAGTACGGTTTGAGAAATATGAAATGGCACGAGCCATCCCGGATTTTTGGGGTGGCTCGTGCAGTTTTTGACCAAAACAGGACATGGTTATTTTCGAAGACAATCATTTGTTAGTGCTCAACAAACCGGCTGGTTGGTTGGTACAGGGCGACCAAACTGGCGACCCGACCCTGACGGATTGGGGCAGGGCTTACTTGAAGGAGAAGTACGCCAAGCCGGGCGCGGTATTTCTGCATCCGGCCCATCGGATTGACCGCCCTGTAAGTGGGGCCGTGCTGTTTGCCCGAACGGACAAAGCGTTGGGCCGGCTGACCGCCCTGTTTCGCGAGCGCAACGTGGCCAAAACATATTTGGCGCTCGTACTGGCCAAACCGAAAGAACCGGAAGGCGAATTGCGGCATTTTTTGGAAAAGGACGAAAACCGCAACATCGTTCAGGCTTACGCCAAACCCCATGGAGAGGCCAAGGAGGCTGTTTTGCAGTACAAATACCAGGGCCTTGTGGGCCAATGGCATCTGTTGGAAGTGCGTCCGTTGACCGGTCGCTCGCACCAGATACGGGCACAGCTCGGTGCTATGGGCTGCCCGATTTTGGGCGACCTGAAATACGGCGCACCATCGCCACTGCCGGACGCTTCCATTGGGCTGCACAGTCGCGTGCTCGAGTTGACGCATCCAGTGCGGTTAGAGCCGTTGCGCATCGAGGCGTTGCTGCCAAAAACCGATTGGTGGCGCTTTGTACCATTATAGCGTGGCACAAAAAAAGCCTCTCCGATGACTGACACCGGGAGGCTACGAAAACAATAAACAGCAGGAAATTCTTTACACGGTACTGATCTTGCGCACCACCTTGTACAAGCGTGTGGTTTCGTTCACCTCCTCTTCGAAGGGGTCGTGGTCGAAGTAGTTGGCCGAGATCAGTTTGAAGCGCTCGACGCGCCCGCGGTCGTTGTATTGTTTTTGGACATACTTGACCCACACGTTGCCGTTGCTGCGCACGGCGTAGATTTCGTTGTCGCGGATGTCGCTCAGGTTTTCGATGGATCGGCACACCACAATATCGCCGTGGCGGATGACCGGTTCCATCGAGTTGCCTTCGATCTGGAAGGCTACGAGGCCGGAACCGCCGACACCGGGAATGGAGAAGTAGGTGTTGTCTTCCGCGCTTTCGGCACCAAGGGTGCTGCCCGCAAAGGCGCGTATGGTGGTGAAGAGGATGTTCCCTTCGCCGGAGGAGAAGTATTTGTCGTTGGTGAGTGCGTCGCCCGGTGCCTCGAACCCGAACGGATTGCCAATGCCGTGTAAGAGCCAGGCCTCGTTGATGTCGAAGGCGCGGCAAAAGGATTGGGCCTGGCCGTAATCAATGACGCGCTTGCTGCCCTGGTTGAGGAATGCACGGATGATGTGGCCATAAGCCTTGTTGCCAAGGACTCGCTCCGCCACGTCGCCCACGCCTTTGCCGCCGCGGTCGTTTTTCACGATTGCGCCGCGGTCTTCGAGCAACTTGAACGCTTGGACAAAGCGCTCGTTTAACTGTATCCGATCTTCTTTAATCATAAGGCCTGAATAATTTAATGATGTTCACGGTTGATCGCCGGGGCGGCCTTTCGGTTGTTTTAATTGCCGCCCGTTCGTTTTTTCACGACGCAAACTTAAAACAAATGGTTTTTAAAAACAAAATATGTCAAAGCCTTTTTTTAAATTTTTTTTCAAATCAGCTTTGCATCGGTTTTTAGTCCTTGCAAATCAGTCGTTTGAAAAAAGCAGTGTTTCGATGTTTTTCAAACAAACAAGACCTGTTGAATACCGGGAGTTGGCCGCTGCCCCTATTGCGTTTCACATAAACTCGTACATTTGTTGCCGCTAAGGTGTGCCGCACGGATGCTCGTGCGCCCAACCACCTGCATTTGCTTATGGGCATAGTCGTTTCACTACTCAACCACAAAGGCGGCGTCGGCAAAACAACCAGCGCCATAAATATAGGCGCAGGCTTGGTCGAACTGGGAAAAAAAATCCTGTTGATTGACCTCGACCCGCAAGCCAACCTGACCATCTCGCTGGGCATTCCGCGCCAAAAATGCACGATTTACGAGGCGTTGCGCGGCGAAGGCGAATTGGTGCCGTACACCCACAAACCCAACCTTGACATTATCACATCCTCTCTCGACCTGTCAGGCGCGGAGATGGAACTCATCAACGAGGCGGGCCGCGAGTACATCCTACGCGAACTGATCGGACAAGTAGAGGCCGACTACGATTACGTCATCATTGACTGCCCGCCCTCGCTCGGCCTGCTCACCCTGAACGCCCTCACCAGCAGCCGCTTTGTACTCATACCGTTGCAAACAGAGTTCCTTGCCGTGCAAGGCCTGGCCAAGATCAAGCAGGTAATAGACAAGGTGCGCATGCGCCTGAACAAACAGGTGGAAATGGCGGGCGTGATCGCCACCATGTACGACAGCCGCCGCGTACTGAACCGCGACGTAGTGGACATCATCCACAAATATTTCGGCGACAAGGTGTTCAGCACGTATATCCGTGACAACATCGCGCTGGCGGAAGCCCCGGCCCAGCGCAAGGATATTTTTGATTACAGCCCCAAATCAACCGGTGCGGTGGACTACCTCGACCTGTGCCGCGAGTTCCTCGCCCGTGTGGAGCGCATGACCGAACCGGCCGCCAAACAAGCACAAGAAGCCTGAACAGATGAGCAAAAAGAAATTTTCAGACGGCCTGAACGACCTCTTCCGGGACCTGCCCGCCGAGGCCGAGACAGCCGTGCTCTTGGGCGGCGAAAGCCCCGCCCGAGAACGGCGCATGCTCGGCAAAAACTTTATGCACGACCTCGATGCGCTGCTACAAGAGGCTATGGACGACGCGCTCGACCAGTTGGAGTCCGAACAGCCCGCCGTCGCCGCACCGAGCAACAAAAGCCGCTCGGCAGTGCCGTTCCGGTCGCCCGTCAGCGGGTTGGACGCGCTCATCCGCCAAACGGTGGACTTTCAGGATTTTGGCACAGACGAGGAAACCGGCAAAAAACGCCTGACCGTAACAGTGGACAAAAGCAAACTGGAAAAACTCAAGACCATCGCCCGATTGGAAAATGCCTACATGAAGGATATCCTCCTGCGCCTCATTGACGAGTACATTCAAGAGTACGACCAGAAAGTTTAGCGGGTGAGCGGGTGAGAGGGTGAGAGGGTGAGCGCGTGAGCGGGTGAGAGGGTGAGAGGGTGAGAGGGTGAGCGCGTGAGAGGGTGAGAGGGTGAGCGCGTGAGAGGGTGAGTGTCCCGTCCTGAATGTCCCGTCCTGAAATAGGTTGACACCTAAAAACAGTACGAGACATGAAAAGACGAGATAATTCAGCACGTCAAGTTCGTTGATATAGCCACCACATCTCTGATAAAATTCGGTTCTTTGCAGCCGCCGGGCGGCAAATCCCAACCCGTTCCGGTACTTTTTTCCATGCGCCACCCAGTTCCTTTTTTTCTGGCCCTGCTAGCCGTACTGGCCACGACCCTTGCCGCCGGGCCGCGCCCCAGCGTGGTCAAATGGACCACCGAGACCGAGCATGAATTCGGCACCCTCCGCGCGGGCAGCACGGCTGCGTTCACGTTCACCTTCCAAAATGTGCTGGCCGAACCGATTGTGCTCGAGACCGTGCGCACCACCTGCGGCTGCACCGCTGCCGACTGGACGGAAGCCCCCGTGGAAGCCGGCCAGTCCGGGCAGGTTCTCATTGAATACAGCGCCGACAAACGCGGCGATTTCAAAAAAAAGATCACCGTGTTTTTTGACAAACAACGCAAGGCCGAAACGCTTTGGATTACCGGAGTGGTTGAGTAGGAGAATGCCTCATTCCGTGGCTTGTGTATTTTTGCGCCAAGCCACATCCCTTGCCCGCTTGAAATTCGGCACCGTTCCTTTGGGCGGAGAAGCGCCTGTTGCGTTGTTTTTATTCAAACAAACCCATGCTCCAGTTTTTCCGCTCCGATACGCTCAGCCAGTGGACCGACGAGGCCCTGCTGCACCGCTATCAAACTACTGGCGAAGCGCGGTACCTCGGCCTGCTGTACGAACGGTACATGCCGATGGTGTACGGGGTTTGCCTGAAAATCTTTCGCGATACCGGCAAGTCGGAGGATGCTGTGATGAACATTTACGAGGAGTTGGTGCGTAAGGCCAAAGAGCACCAGGTGGAGTCGTTTCGGGGCTGGCTGTACGTACTGGCGCGCAACCACTGCCTCATGGAGTGGCGAAAAAAACAGCGCCGACCAACCGACTACCACGCCCCCGAAACCATGGAACGCTACGACGCGGTGGAGGCGGTTTTTGAGGTGGAATTGCCGGTGAGTGAAGACAAATCCCTTGAAAAATGCCTCGACCAGCTGCCCACACACCAGCGGACGAGCGTGACGATGTTTTACTACGAAGATAAAACCTACAAAGAAATAGCTGAACTGCTGGCGGAAGAGGTCGGGAAAGTCCGATCCTACATCCAGAACGGGCGGCGCAACCTGAGAATCTGTTTGGAAAAAACCAGTTCGAGGCACGAAACATGAACCATCCGCACACCGACGACGCGCGTTTCCTGGAACTCCTGGAACGCTGGCTGACCGGCGCATTCGACCGCGCCGACGAGCGGGAGCTGCACGCTCTGGCGGAAGCAGACGATTTCCGGCGAGAAGCCTGGGCCGGTCTTTCGGCATTGCCCGAAGCCGAGCACGGTATGCACCTCGCCCGCTTGCGTCAGCGTTTTCAGGGCAAAAAAAATGCGCGGCGGGTTGTACCCTTCGGCATTTGGGCCTCGGCGGCGGCATTGCTGCTTGTGGCGGTGGCGCTGTATTTTTGGCCCGAATCGCCTGTCAGAGAGCAACAGCCTATCGCTCAATCAACGGATAAAACCGCCTCAGAAACCGATCAGGACATGACAATGTCGGCCAACGACATCGCCGATGCAGCCC
>JBEBHD010000161.1:0-12443 GCA_040080915.1 Saprospiraceae bacterium | reverse complement strand
GGTCATGCCCGTGAGGAAGAGGTACTTGGTGCAGGTGCTGGTGCCGTCGTAGTCGTCCTTGTGGATGATGGCGGGCGTGTTGGGGTCGGAGGATTTCATTTCGATGTACTGGCCGGGCAGGCCCTGGGCGATGAACTGGCCTTCGACGCTGGCGTGGGGGACGAGGTTTAGGGTGAAGCCAGGATCAAATGTGTACCGCTTTCCCGGAGCAAACTTTACGCTATTGACCTCTCTGCCAGGCCCGTAGTATTGCATAAAACTGCCATCCCCTTCAAATTCAAGCGTTTTTATTGACCCTCCAGCAGACACAAAACCTGTGTTTTTCAAAAGCAATTTGCCATTCACTTGGCCACCGTACAGCCCTCCTGTGCCTTTGATGGTGATATCATGAAACACTTGTTCAGCATACCCTGGATAGCCACCGCCGAAGATATAGTCGACAGGACCTGTGTCTTCGAGGATGATTTCCGAGGTCCCTGCGTCAAAGTTGCCCGCTGCTTGGTAATCGAAATTGGCAAGCGAATTATATAAAGGAGATGCCCAGACTTTCAGTTTGGAACTCCCGAGGTTCAGTTTTGCAGATGCTGAAATACCAGAACCATAGCCGGTAAATAGGTCGTATGATGTCCAGTTCCAGCCACCTGCAGTTACGTTAAAGTTGTTCGTGGTCAGTTCTCCATAATAGTGGCGGATTTGATAGAGGCTTGGAACCTGTGTCGATAAGTCATCCAAAAGAGTCCAATGCCCATCTGCGCTCCAAAAATTAAAGACATTTTTGAAGGGTTGCCCAGCACTCTTGATTGTAGCCACACCGTTCGCCCGCATCCAAAAACTGCCCGCGAAATCATTTTCCATCCCGCTCGAAAAGGTCAGGCTGCCGAAAACGGCGATCTGGTTGGGTGTATAACCTTGGTTAATCGTATAAAACTTCGCCCCGCCGGTCACGCCCGTCCAGTCCATGTCTTTGCAAAACGCCCAAACTTGCGTCACATCCACGACACTGCCGGCGCCAAGCCCGCTGGCGGCGTTGAAGCGCACATTGTCTTCCGGCGTGGGCGGGCATTGGCCGCCTGCTCCACCGGAAGCGAGCGACCAGTGGTTGCTGTCGTGCCAGGTACCGCTGCCGCCCACCCAAAAGAGGGTACGCGGAGCGGGGTTGGTCATGTTCCAGTCGGCGGTGACCTGCGGCTGTATGCCAAAACTGTTGGTGGCCGAGTAGGTGGCACCGGTGCTCAGGTCGGGCAGCACGTTGTCCAGCACGACGTATTGGAGGTTCAGTGCGCCGCCGATTTTGGCGATTTTGGCGGTAGCGTCCGGTTCCCGTACAAAGAAATAGGCAAGGCGCTCGCAGTTGGCATTCAAGATATTTACGACACCGCCGGCATTGACCGTTTGCGTATTCCCGGCGAAAAGTTCATAGAAATAGCCACCCCTGACGGTGATGATATCAAAATGGTGGTTGCCGCGGATTTGCGCGTTTTCATAAAATTCCACCTCATGGATATCGCCTTCCGTGTCAATGTTGCCGCGGCTGGTGAAAGTGAGTTTGTCCAGCACATTGCCCCGCTCGAAGGTGCCGAAGGTGAAGGTTACCCTCCAGTAATCGTGGGTAACATTGATGTTTCGGGTCATAATGCGGCTTCCCCCGGCATCGCCATTGATGATGATGTGGGAGTTCATGGCGTGGAACTTGCCAGCCGAGTAATCGTTTGCAAAGAACGTCCCGTAACCCGGATAGTACGTGGCCGAGAACGTAAGGGTTGAACTGATGTTAAGGTCCGGGTCGCCAAACCAGACTTCCGTGTTCGGGTTGCCAGTGAAAGTCCCCTGGTTCATGTTGACGTCCCATGTTTTCAGATTCATCGGGAAACCCATCGTTTTCAGTTGGCCATTCAGGTGAACGATGCCGCCTTTGGTGTTGAAAGCATCTCCAAACAGGTATATTCCTGTACCCTCAAAAATGGTGTAGTGATCCAAAAACTGCCCGGCCGTAGTGACGGTGTGCGCCGCGGAACCCCGAAACCTGATTTTACTGCCGAAATTGGTATCGTAATCGTATTCGATGGACATGGCTGCGGGCGGGGCCAGCGTCATCGAGCCGTAAATGTGGAGATTGACGTTGTAGTTGAACTTCAGTTTCGGCTCGCCCGTCACGCCCGTCCAGTCCATGTTGGCGCAGTAGGCATCAATGGGCATATTGACCGCATCGCCTGGCGAAAATCCAGACAGCGCTGTAAAATGCACATTCGTCGCCCCGTTCGGGATGCAGGTTCCCGCAGCGCCACCGTCGGTTTCCGACCAGTGGGCGGGGTCGTTCCAGTCGCCGTCGCCGCCGATCCAGTACAGGTCCATGTTTCCGTGCGGCGCGGTGAAAATCCAACCGTCGTTGTTGCCAAGGTCCACACCGTCAATTACTTCGAGCGGGTCGGAGCCTGTGGCGTGGCAGTCTTCGAGGATGGCGCAATGCACGGTCTGTTGGGCGCCGGAGTTGTTCACCAAGTTGAAGTGCGTGCCGTACTGCCACGATTTGATGGTAATGAACTGCGAGCAGGTGCCCGCGCCGAGGGCCGTGAGGGAGCCGCCGGGGAGGATGGTTTGGTCGGTGTTTATTGCCCCTTGATACTGGGCAAACGTATAGGTTTTGCCCGCCGTCAAAGTCAAATGGTTGTAGGATTGGGCATTGGCGATATAGCCATCGCCGAGCAGCACCACGTTGTTGAGGACAGGGACGAACCCGTTGTATGAAATAATGTCGGCTCCTTGATGAAAGGTCAACGTTCCATCCACATGGTCGGCGCCGAAGCCACCGTACAGTGGGCCAAAATTTCCAAAAAAACTGATGTCGTAGAAGTGGTGCGGGGCTGTGTTGTGATGTGTTCCACCAGCAATTGAGCAATTGTTTCCCATGAACTTAATGTGGGAGGTGCCTGCGTCAAATTGGGAAGGCAGGTAGTAAAACCAGCCAGTTCCATCGATTATGATAAACTCCGAACTTCCCAAATGAAGTTGGCCATCGGGCGAATTGTAGTTACCGTAAAAACTGCCGGCTATCGTTACCTTTTGCCCCATCGTTTCCAGCAGACCTCCCCGGTGTTCCACACTTCCACCAAAATAAATGTCGTCCACCAGTTGCCAACCACCGGAAGACCCGACAAAGACGACAAATGGTGTGGCAATGTGTACGCCATAAGTCTGAATCGTTTTTGTAGAGGCGTCATTTGTTACCAAATATACATTCCCGTTATAGGTAATGCTCATGTTGGCATCCATCGTCAGCGAGCCGTAAATATCCATCTGGCCACCGCCGCCGCCCCACACCGTCCCCGCCGGCACGCCCGTCCAGTCCATACTCAGGCACTTCGGTACGGTGCTGCCGGCATCCACGTTCACCGTGTACGCCGCGCCGCCGTCGGTGTCGCCGAAGTACACATCGTCGTCCGCGGTGGGTACGTTGGCGTGGAAGTGAGCCGGCAGGGTCGGGTTGGGGATTTTGGCCCAGTGGGTGCTGAAGGCGCTCCAAGCGCCGGAGCCGCCCACCCAGAAATAGTCGAGGGCGGAAAGAGCGGTGGAAAAATGTGCGAGCAACAACAAGACGGCCAGCCCGCGCGTAGCGGTGGAGTACACTTTTTTCATGAGATACAACTTGTGATTGATTATTCTTCAACGCCTCACGCGAGTGCCTCTGCGGTGAAAACCACGCGCGCGAGGAACCCACGGTCGGCGATATGCGCAAACCGTACATCCGGCGACAACACGGAGTGTTACCCCGCGCACCGGAAGAAAAAATCAGACTTGAGGTAAAATATGCCCTGAATGAAAATGGAAACGCAGCACCCTCCCGCCTTGCCGAAAACGGCCAACGCGCGAATGCCTGAGGTTTTTTGCCGGCAGGGCTGCCGGCTGCCGATCTTGATTAGTGCAAAGGATTAATTACTGGTGAGTGTTCGTGTGCCAAAGGTAAAGGCATAGTTTGGGGAAAGCTAACTGGTTGGCTCGATAGTTTTTTTGATGGACTCGGTTTGTCATCCCGCAGGGGATCCGTCCGCTCTACGGTCGAAACTGCGAGGTGTGCCACATGTAGAGCGGACAGTTCCTTTCAGGATGACAAACGTAGCGCACACAGAATGTGGCGTTGCAGCGGCGAGGTTTTTACAAATCCGACATGGCATTCCTGATTTGTAAAAAAGCACGCTGCTTTTGCTCCATGATTCCACGTTTGCTTTCCGAATCAAGGCTTTTTCAAAAACCTCCATTTCTTTCACAAGATATCCGGTAACCCGCCGGAGCACGGCTGGGTGATCTACGGCGGTTCGGAGCAGCAGGCACGCTCGTACGGAAATGTGGCGGGGTGGCAGGAGATGCCGGTTTGGAGCGGGGTGTAGCATTGCGCTCCGCCCATGTAGCGGACATGGAGCAAGCCATAATCCGCATTATTGTAATAAAAGCATCCGACTTGTCCGGTTATTTGTCGCACTTTTGTACAAATTATCCGCATATATGTACCAACGACAAACATTTGAGGCGCTTGAAGCGCACTTGCCCAAAAAGCAGGCAATAGTCATAACGGGCATGAGGCGCGTTGGCAAGACCACCGCTATCAAGTACCTGCTCGGCAAAATCGAACACCAGAACAAATGCTACCTTGATCTGGAGCGCATTGAATACCGCCACTTATTCAGCCAGCCGTCGTACGCCGATATCGAACGGGGATTAGTGCAGTTGGGCATTGACTTTTCGAGGCCGTCCGTCATTGCCCTCGACGAGATTCAATTGGTAAAAAACCTGCCGAGCGTCGTCAAAAGCCTTTACGACACCTACAATGTGAAGTTTATCGTGTCAGGCTCCAGCTCGTTCTACATCAAGAACCATTTTTCCGAAAGCCTTGCCGGGCGAAAAAAAGTTTTTGAAATGTGGCCCCTTGACTTCCGGGAATTCCTTGAGTTCAAGGGCGCTTACCGCCCACAAGTCGAAGTTGAAAAAGGCAAACCTTTTTTACGGACATACTACGACCTCTACGCCGGACACTATGAAGAATACATCCGATATGGAGGTTTCCCGGAGGTGGTGTCTGCCGAAAATGATCAAGACCGGGAAGATTACCTTTCCGACATCATCAACGCCTACATCGAACTGGACATCAAACTGCTCTCTGACTTTGAAATGACGGATTCGCTCTACAAACTCATGCTACTGCTGGCCGCCCGCTCTGGGAACAAAGTAGATTTCAGCAAGATCGCTAACATCATCGGACTGAATCGGCACAAAGTCAAAGACTACATTTCCCTACTGGAGCACACCTATTTTATTCGCTTGATCAGGCCATTGGCCAAAGGCATTGACAAAGAACTGACCAGCCAGCCTAAAGTCTACTTTACCGATACGGGTATTCTGAACAAACTGGGCAAGGGCCTTTCCAGCGGGCAAGTGTTCGAGAATGCCGTTGCCAACCAGCTTGCCCGGCTTGGCGAGTTGAACTATTTTGAAAAATCAAGGAGCCTTGAAATTGATTTTGTGCTCGATGGGCAAACAGCGTATGAAGCCAAGGAAACCCCTACGTCACATCACCTGAACCTCTTGCGCCACAACGCGGGGAATATCGGCATTCAAGAGCATCATCTCGTAGGTCGCTACCCCGCAGCATTCGGCTTTGCCGATTTTGTTTGGGGTGGAAATATTTTTTAGGGCCGAGGTTGCAGCACCGATATGGCAGGTTAAGTTTTTTAACACTTCACCACCACTGCTTACCATTTGGTTAACATCGTGCAAACCTTACGGTTAAAGTTGATTTAAGGCCCGCGCAAACGTTAAAATCCGCTGCATAACGCCGTTTCTTTGCAGTCAAATTTTACGAACAAACGAGGCATGAAACTTCGACAACTATTTCTGACCCTGCTGGCCCTGCCGCTCACTGCGGCGCTTGTTTCCCAAAACCCCGTCAAGTGGGCATTTACCGCAAAAGATGCCGGAAACGGTGAGTACGACCTGATTTTCACGGCCTCCATTGACGAAGGCTGGACCACCTATTCCCAGTTTCTCGAAAGCGAAGACGGGCCCGTGGCCACGGCTATTACGTTCGAGGAGAGCAAGCTTTTCCAACTGAAAGGCAAGGCCAAGGAAAGCGGGCACAAGTACACCAAGTACGACAACGTGTTCGGCATGAACCTGACCAAATTCTCCGAAAAGGCCATTTTCACCCAGCGGGTGCAAGTGTCGGACGCGAGCAAGCCCATCAGCGGGTACGTGACGTTCATGGTTTGCAACGATGAGATGTGCCTGCCGCCCAAGGATGTGGATTTTAAGTTCACACTACCCGCAGCCGCAGGCAAGTCCGCCCCCGAAACGCCCAAACCGAACGAAAAAATCACTCCTGCAGCACCAGGCTCCGGCTCTGGCAACGACACCGGTGCCGTGCCCGCAGCAACCGATTCCAGCGCCAGCACCGCACCATCCGCAACTGCAGCCACTGGCCATGAGCGGCCCACCGACCCGAATTTTCAAGGCTTTTTCGACTCGAAGCGAGCGATCAATTCCAATGAGTACGTCAACACCTGCGATGCCGAGGTGGAGGAAAGTGGTTCCACCTGGTGGGTGTTCATAGCCGGTTTTTTGGGCGGCCTCATCGCACTGCTCACACCTTGTGTGTTCCCGATGATCCCGCTTACGGTCAGTTTTTTCACCAAACGCTCCCGCGACCGCGCCACAGGCCTGCGCAACGCACTGTGGTACAGCAGCAGTATCGTGCTCATCTACGTGGGTATCGGCATTTTGCTGACCTCCCTTTTCGGCCCCTCGATCCTCAACGAGATGAGCACGGACATGTACTTCAACCTGCTTTTCTTCGTGGTGTTCGTGGTGTTTGCCCTCTCGTTTTTCGGGCTTTTTGAGATCACACTACCTTCCTCGTGGGTCAACCAAAGCGATAAAATGGCCGACAAGGGCGGAATGCTCGGCATTTTTTTCATGGCCTTCACGCTGGCCTTAGTGTCGTTTTCCTGCACCGGCCCCATCGTGGGCACGTTACTGGTAGAAACCGCCAAGACCAATGCCGGCGACGCGCTTTTCGGCTTGGTGCCGATCCGGCCGTTGGTGGGCATGACCGGCTTCGGACTGGCGCTGGCGCTACCGTTCGGGCTGTTCGCTATGTTCCCCGGCTGGCTGCAAAGCCTGCCCAAATCGGGCAACTGGATGGACAACGTGAAGGTCACGCTTGGCTTCGTGGAACTGGCGCTGGCGCTCAAATTCCTGAGCACCGCCGACATGGTGCGCCACTGGGGCATCCTGAAATTTGAACTGTTTCTGGCGCTGTGGTTCCTCTGCGCCCTGCTGTTGGGTCTTTACCAGTTCGGCCTGTTGCCCAAATTGAAGGGTGCGTCGGGCCGCCCCGGTGTGGCACGTGTGGTGGTCGGTGCCGCCTCGCTTCTTTTTGCAGCCTACATCGGCAACGGGCTGCTCAAGTACCAATCGCTTAGCGCCCTCAGCGGCATCGCACCGCCCGTTCACTACAACTACTTCCGCCCCATGGAGTGCCCACACGAGTTGGACTGCTATCACGACTTCGACGAGGGCCTGAAAATTGCCCAATTGGAAAACAAGCCGCTTTTTGTGGATTTTACAGGCTACGGCTGCGTAAACTGCCGCAAAATGGAAGAAAATGTGTGGAACAAAGAGGAGGTGCTCAAACACCTGCGCAACAACTACGTGGTGGTGTCGCTGTACGTGGACGATCAAGCCCGCCTCTTTCCCGATAGCAAACTGAAATACCTGCAAGACCAGCACAACGGCGACAAAATTCGCACCGTAGGCGGCAAATGGAGCAGTTTTCAGATCAACAACTTCGGCCGAAACTCGCAGCCCTGGTACGCCCTGATGCACAACGACGGCAAAACCCTGCTCAACCAGCCACGTGGATACACGCCCGATGTGGATGAGTACAAGGCTTTCCTTGAGTGTGGCTACAGCGCGTTTGCCAGCCTGAAATCAAAGCAGGAAGGCAAGTCGCTCATCGGGTCGAAATAACTCACGCCGTTTGTTCCCACAATTCAATCTTGTTGCCTTCTGGGTCCAATACCCAGGCAAACTTCCCGTAATCTTCTTCTAACGGCGTACCTACGATGGTCACGCCCTCGGTGCGAAGTTGCGCCAAAAGCGCGGTGAGGTTGTCTACCCGAAAATTGATCATGAACGGCTGTGTCGAGGGATCGAAGTAGTCGGTTTGTTCTTTGAACAGGCCGAGCACGGAATAGGGCTTGGCCGCTCCCTCAGGCGTGTCGCCCCAAAAAAACTGTGCGCCCCACGGCTCCATCGGAATGCCAAGGTGTTTTTGGTACCAAGCCAGCATGGCCTCGCGGTCGCGGCACTTGAAGAAGATGCCGCCAATGCCAGTTACTCGTTTCATAGCATGATTCGTTTTAGTAAAAAAGTAGGTGACATGGTTGGGTTACCATCCAAGGAACAGTGGCACGTGGTAATTTTTACGCATCTGCTTCTTCCTCCTCCCGATACGACATCACCCACAGCCCTGCGAACGTAATCGCTCCGTTGAGCAAGATGGTGAGGAAGCCCACGTCGAACCACTTTTTGAAACCCACCTCAATGACCCACGTAAGCACCGGAGACAGGATGCACAGCAGCAGCACGGCGGGAATCTCGACCGGCTTAGCGTTCCGGCGCGGAATGTGCAGCGCCCAGGGGTGTATTTTCAGGTCGGTAAACAGGCCGAACGCGAAAAGCCCAAGCAGCGGGCCATACGTGTAGCCGGCGATTTTAAAAATAAGGGAAATGACCGCGCCGCTGCTGAATGCCTTCAGCAACAGGATGATCACCACAAACGCCACGGCAAAACCCAAGTGAACGATCGTGCGGGCACGCCGTTGTTGCGCCACCGTGGCTTCGACGTAGGCTAATTTGTCCTGTTCGGTGGCGTGCGGGTCGGGGTGTTCGCGTTTTTTTTCAAAATTTAAAAAGTCCACGCAGAACGATGTAGTGAGGGCCGTGAGGGCGCTGTCGGAACTGGCGTATGTGCTGGCGATGAGGCCAAGCACGAAAAATATGCCCGCTGCCGTGTCCAGGTGGCGAAACGCGATCTGGGGGTACAACTGGTCTGTTTTGGCTGGCAGTTCGATGCCGAGCGTGCCTGCGTACATGTACAGCAGGGCACCGAGTATCAGGAACGCGAGGTTGATGAGTACAAGGTAAAAGCAGAAAACCGTCATGTTTTTCTGCGCCTCGCGGATGTTCTTGCAGGCCAGATTTTTCTGCATCAGGTCCTGGTCCATGCCGGTCATCACCACGGCGATGAGCGCCCCGCTGACGAATTGCTTGACGAAGTGGTTGGGGTCGGTAAAGAAATTATCGAAGAAAAATATTTGTCCGTAGCGGCTGTCGCGCACGGCAGGCCAAATGTCGCCCACACCGAGGTTGAGCGTTTGGCCGACGGTGACGACCGTCCAGACCACGGCGACGAGGAAAAACGTGGTCATGATGGTGTCCGTCCAGATGATCGTTTTCAGTCCCCCCCGATAGGTGTAGCCGTAGATCAGTGCCAGCATCAAAATAACCGTGATGGGGAACGGCACGCCCAACGGCTCGAACACGAAACTTTGTAAAACGACCGCTGCGAGGAACATCCGCGCTGCTGAGCCGACTGTGCGCGAAAGGATGAAAAAACCCGCCCCCGTTTTGTACGACCAGTGGCCGAGTCGCTGCTCCAGATACCCATAGATGGACGTGAGGCCGAGCCGGTAGTACAGCGGCATGAGCACCGTGGCGATGAACAAGTAGCCCAGCAAATAGCCGAAAACCACCTGCATGTAGCCCATTCCTCGGTTCAGTCCCGTTTCGAGGCCCACCGCACCGGGCACCGAGATGAACGTGACCCCGCTGATGCTGGTGCCGATCATGGCGTAGGCCACCACATACCACGGAACGCGGCGGTTGGCGAGAAAAAAACCGTCGTTGCTCACATTGCGCCCGGTGAGATACGCCACGCCTACCAGCATTGCGAAATACAGGAGGACAATGGCAAGTACCAGCGTCGGAGTGAGGTGTCCAGTCATACGTTTGTTCAGGTTGTGGGGTCAAACGCGGCAAATATAGGCGCATTGCGCATGCACAAAAGTATAAAATGCAGATTCAAGGACCAAAAAACACCAAACTCACTCGTAAAAATCAAAAACCCGTGGGCTGCCTCGTGTTGAAGGCAACCCACGGGTTGGTATGGATCGGTAAGCGCGTGTGTGCTTTTCAGCCCGGCGACTGAAATGTAAACACGCACTAAGGTCAATGCCTGATCACGACCTTTTGTGCAATGGCCTTGTGGTTGGGCCAAATGCATTGAATCAGGTAGATGCCATCGGGCAGGTGACCCGTCCGGATGTTTGCGACACCGGTTTCCGGCGAATATGTTTCCTGCAGCAGGATTTTTCCGGTCAAGTCAAGCAGACTCACCTGGGTGTCCTCCTCATGCTGCGGCAATGCGATGGTGAGCAACTCGTCGGCAGGGTTGGGGTAAACGGTTATGCTTTCCGCCACTTGCTGCGTTTCAGATCTTTCTCCTTTTTCGCCAGTCTCGTAGCCGTCGCAGACGGCACCGTTAGCGCATGTTAGTTCCGTCGTTGGTGTGACTGCAAACCATAAAGAAGCCAGGAGCGGATTGTTGTTGACACTGATTTTGGCCAAGCCATTCGGTAGCAATGCGTCGCTGACGGTGTATTTGGTGATCATTGCTACGCCGTTAGATCCATCAAACTTGGCATGCCACATGCCCAAAGCCGCGCTCCAGTCGTTTCCGTGTAAAAACTGGAGTGCTCCGGTGGAAAAAACCTGATCGTAGTGCAGCCCTGCAAAGGGGTGGTTGCCAAATGTTGTCGTGTGAATTTCAGCGCCATTTAACGGGCCGGTAATATAAAGGCCGGTCATCGAGTTGGTGAGATTATTGCAACAGAGCAACAAGTTGGCAGAGCAATTTTCAATTGAAATACCCCGTAATGTGCCAACAGATACACCGGTTCCTACGATATTACCTACAATGTCCAGATTCGGTAGAGGCAAATTGGGATTATCCGGACTTTGCCCACAATTGGATGTTTTAATATGAAAAGGCATTCCTGCGCCCGCTCCGTTTACCTTATTATTGCTTATTACACAGTTGGTGTACGACTTGTCAACTTGAATGCCTCCGCAAGTACCTACGCTATATGAAACGATATTGCTATCAATTTCCAGACCTCCCATTGCGATATTCCCAAATACTTCAATACCATTTTGACCGGTTGGTCCGACGGTTGGCAAGGTGACGATATTATTATTAATAGTAGCCTTGCCTGTTCCAGTAAAGTCGGTCACCCGAAGCATACTGCGTACGGTGGTACCTCCGGCAAATACATGGTTGCCATTGATGTGGGCATTACCCTGGTTTGTGCTTTGTTGGCGAAGTTCAATGCTGAAAAGCCTGGTATTGGTTAATGTATTGTTTAACACAGAAAGGCCCTTGGAGCCATCTCGAAACAGAATACCCTCTGTGCAATCGGTAAATGTAGCACTGGAGAGACTAAGATTTCGAGTATACCGCGACTTGAGCCCAAATGCCTGATTTAAAAATGTGCCGCCGGTTATGGTAATGTTTTCACAATTTGCAGATGATACGGGATGACGGGCAAGTTCGATCCCTACCATATTAACCGGAATGTTTAGCGTACGGTTATATAAATTGGCTTTGCAGTCTACATTTTTTGCTCCAGAAAAGTAAATGCCCCACCCGTCATCATAAAACAGGTTATCGTCAATGGTATGCATAGGAGGAGTAGTAGTAACTTGAGTGCCCTTGATTTCCATCCCCTTGTTACAAAAATAGAACCCATTGTGCGTAACAAAAAAATTGCACTTGTCCTGAATGTCAATACCAATATTGGCATAGTTAATACTACTGTTGTTTATTGTAATCGTGCCATTTAACAATACTTGTATTCCCTGCCACGATCCTGGTGTAGGTGAATTACAGGGGAAAAACGTAGAATTCAAGGCAGTGAAATTACCGCTTGATGTCACCCGAAGGGTGGAACTCGTGCCAACAGCATAAAACTGGGTTGAATCAACAGACCATGCTGCATCTATCTCAAACACCCCAACAAGGCGCACACATGCTTTACTGAAGGAACTGAACCCGGGACCGTATTTACTGATCGCTGCCGCCATATTGGTTACAGGAATCGGAAGACCAGAACCTACTTCATAGAATTGCGGATAAGCGCAGCTGGTGCATTGAGATTTTAACTCCATTGCACCGAAAACTGCGATCAGAAAAACAAAAAAAGTTGACTTTTGGAAGAGCCGAAAAAATTGCGCTTTGCTCGCGCTGGTTGAAAAATAAAGTACATTTTTCATAAAAAAAAATAGAAGTTTAGTCCAGCCGACAAACGCGACTGAGAGTTGTGAATAATGACTAC
>JBEBHD010000160.1:0-12469 GCA_040080915.1 Saprospiraceae bacterium | reverse complement strand
ATATACGCCCTTGCTTGCGATGCTGAAGGCAACATCTGGGCCGCCACCGATGCGGGCATCAGTATTTGCTCTATGCCCAAACCAGGGAAAAAACACGTGCGCCGCATTTCTCTCGCCGACGGCCTGCCCGACGCGATCGTCACGGCACTGCTGGCTGGCCCCGCAGGCGATATCTGGATCGGAACCCACGAAAAAGGCGTGTGCCGCTACGTTTTTTCTCAAAAAAAAATAAAACACCATACCCCCAGTTGGCCACATGGCCCGGTAACGAGCCTCGCCGCTTTTGGCAGCCGGGAACTGTGGATCGGCACCGAAAAAGATGGCCCCGTTCGCCTCGAAACCGCGACCAACACCCTGCACCTGTTGCCCGACGGCTATGCCCTGCGCCGCTCTCGTATCCGCGCACTGCGAAAAGACCGGGAGGGCCTGCTGTGGGCCGTGACGGAAAAGGGCACTGCCCATTCCTCCAATGTCCGGTTCGGGCTGCTCGAAACGCCGTTCACCAACGTCCTTTCGGTGCTGACCGACCGACACAACCGTATTTGGGCGGGCACACCCGAGGGCCTTTTTTTTCTTGAAAACGGCGCGTACAAGCAGGTGCAGCCCGACAAAACCGGGTCAAAACCCAAAAACGTGGTCGCGTTGTGGGAATCGCCAAACGACGGCTCCATTTGGGCAGGCACGTTTGACCTCGGCGTTTTTATGATCGGGCCAAATGGCAAAGTGTTGCGCCATCTGAGTACCCGCGACGGCTTAGAGGACAACAACGTGCTGTCCATATCCGGCGACACCGGCCAGGTGCTTCTCGCTACGTTCGGCGGCGTGAATACCGTCAACCTTCGCTCTGGTGCCTGTGCCCGGCTCGACGCGCTGGGCAACGGGTACGTGTACTGCATTTTTCGCGACAGCCGCTCGCGCACCTGGTTTGGCACCGACGGCAAGGGGCTTGTGGTATTGGAAAACGGCCGCTTCCGGCACATCACCCAAGCCAATGGTAAGCCGCTAAAAACGGTGTACAGCATCACCGAAGACCGGCGGGGGCACATTTGGTTCGGCACCGACAAGGATGGCCTTTTCCGGTACGACGGCACAGATTTTTTCCGAAACGGCCCCGAAAACCACCTCCACCGGCTTTCCGGCACCGGCTTGGCCACCGACGGAAACGGCCATGTCGTGGTGGCTTATGACGACGGCGTGGACATCCTGATCCCCGAACGCCCCGGCCACGTCACGTTTTGCGACCAGAACATCGGCGCACCCGCTGCCGAGGTAAACCTCAACGCGCTCTGGCGCGACGCGCAGGGCAACATCTGGCTCGGCACACGGCAAGGCATCCTGCGCATCACCGCCTTCGACGATTCGTTTTTGGACGACCCGCAGCCCGGCATCACCGCCGTGTCGGTGTTTTCCCAACCAGTTGACTTTGTCCGCCAAAAATACTTCGCCCACAACCAGAATTATTTCGCCTTCAACTTCACGGGCTTGTGGTACACTGACCCCGAATCGGTGCGTTACCGCTACCGCCTCGAGGGCTTCGACCCGGCGTGGAAGGTATCCAAAGACCACCTCGCCTCGTACCCCAATCTGCCGCCTGGCCAATACCGTTTTCGGGTGCAGACGAGCGAGCACGGCGATTTCGACAACGTGCCGGAGGTCACTTGGGCGTTCGAGATCGGCCAGCCCATTTGGGCGCGGTGGTGGTTTGTACTGCTGGTGGTAGCAGCGGCTACGGCGCTGTTTTTTGCTTATGTGAAAAATCGCGACCAGCGCCTCGGGCGCGAGGCCCAGCTGAAAAGGGAGTCCGTGGAGGCACAATTCGAGGCCCTGAAAAGCCAGATCAACCCGCACTTTTTGTTCAACAGTTTCAACACGCTCATCGCCATCATTGAGGAAAGCCCAAAATTGGCAGTGGAATACGTGGAGCACCTGTCGGACTTTTACCGGAGCATCATTGCCTATCGGGAGCGCGATTTCATCAGCCTGCAGGAAGAGCGCGACTTGGTGCGCAGCTTCGATTTTTTGTTGAAAAAACGCTACGAGGACGGCTTCCGGCTCGAAGACCGCCTGAACGGCCAAACAGGCTACATCATGCCACTGGCCCTGCAAATGCTGGTAGAAAATGCCGTGAAGCACAACGTGATCTCGGCCAACCGCCCGCTCACGGTCGAGATTTTTGCCGACGGGCAGGGCCACGTTGTGGTGCGCAATAACATACAGCCCAAGATAAAACCCGAGCCGAGCACGCACTTTGGTTTGCAAAGCCTCGTGTACCGCTACCGACTTTTGGGCGAACGCCCGGTGGTAGTGGAAAACGACGGCGATTTTTTCACCGTAAAAATTCCGCTGCTGGCGGTTGGATCATGAACATTCTGCTAGTCGAAGACGAAAATGCGGCAGCCCGCCGCTTGGAAAAAATGCTGGGCGAAGTGGTGCCCGATGCCGTGGTGCTCAGCCGCCTCGACAGCGTGGAGGCAGCCGTGCTATGGCTCCAAAACAACCCGCAGCCCGACCTGATGCTGCTGGACATCCACTTGGCCGACGGCTCCAGTTTTGAGATTTTCGATCACGTACAGGTCACGTGCCCCGTCATTTTTACCACCGCCTTTGACGAGTACGCCCTGCGGGCTTTCAAGGTGAACGCGGTGGACTACCTGCTCAAGCCCATCAAGGCCAGCGAGCTGGCGGCAGCCGTGGAAAAGTACAAAAAAACCTTTCTCACGGCTGCCCCCGACCTCGCTTCGCTGCTTGATATGCTGCGCAAACAGGAGGGTTCCCGCTACCTGCGGCGCATGCTCATCCGCTTCAGCAACAGCATTAAATTGGTGGACATGAGCGACGTGGCATATTTCTACACCAAGGACAAAATCACGTTTCTCGTGGCCCGCAGCACGGGCAAGCGCTACCCGGCGGACTATGCCCTCGACAAGTTGGAGAGCATGCTCGACCCCACCGTTTTTTTCCGCATCAACCGCCAGTTTATCATCAATGTGGCGGCCATCCGCGAAATGCACCCCTACTCCAAAAGCCGTGTGAAGGTGGAATTGGAGCCGTCTACCGATCAAGACACCATCGTGAGCACTGAGCGCTCGGCGGATTTTAAGCGGTGGTTGGTGGGTGAGTAGTGCCGTTGGCTGTTGACCATTGACCAACGGCACGAAGTGCAACTTTTACGGGGTCACCACTTTTTCGCGCTTGGGCATTTTGCCTATGCCAGCATCTACCCAGATCGCCTTTTTGTCCTTTTTCTTGGGCTTGGTTTTGTCAGCCATCGCCACGGCATTGGTCGTGCTGATTACACCGCCACTGATGCACAGATCGCTGAATTTGATCTTGTCGGTGCTGCCCGGCTTGTTTACCTCGCCTTCTTGTTTTACGCAGGAATTGACCAGGATGTCACGCACTTGCGGGGCTGTCAGTTCGGGGTAGTATGAGCGGAGGATAGCGGCCACGCCAGCCGCTGCAGGAGAGGCCATGGAGGTGCCGCTGAAGACGGCGTACTTGCTGTCGGGCACCGTCGAATTGAGCTGGAGGCCGGGCGAGAACAGGTGAACGTTTTCTTTGCCGTAGTTGGAAAAACCGGCTACGCGGCGCTCGGCGGGCTGCCACGAGAGCGCACCCACTTCTAACCAGTTAGGGGCCGAGCGTTCTTTTTTGCGCAGGAAGCCTTTTTTCACCGGCTCGAGGTAGGTTGCGTTAGGAAAGTTGGGGGAGTTGTCGTTGTTTTTGGCATCATTGCCGGCGGCGTGTACGAGCAGCACGTCGCGTTCGGCGGCGTACTTGACGGCATCGTCCACATACTTTTTATCGGGGCTGTAGCCTTTGCCGAAGGACATGTTGATGATGCTGGCACCGTTGTCCACGGCATAGCGAATGGCGTTGGCCACGTCTTTGTCGCGCTCGTCGCCGTCGGGCACGCAGCGCACGGTCATGATGCGCACGTTGTCGGCCACGCCGTTCACCCCGATGCTGTTGTTGCGGATGGCGGCGATGATGCCCGATACGTGGGTGCCGTGGCTGGCATCTGGGCCTCGGTATTCGTTGTTGCCGTAGTTGAGGTTGCTCAGGTCGTTGGGATTGTCGCCCACAGCGGTGCGGGGGTTGTAGTCGGGGTTGAGGTTGTACATGAGCGCGGCTGACGAAAATTCAATCGAGGCTGCTTTGCGTTCGGCGAAATTGTCGGGCGTGGTGCCGCGCCCCAAGGCACGGGAGGCCAGAGCGATGGCTTCTTTGAGCGTTTCGTTCGTGCCGGCATCCATTTTGGAGACTTCGTCCAGCGTGAACGATTTTTTGCCAATGGCCTTGGAGATGGCCGCGAAGGCTTTTTCCAAGTTGTCGTAACGGGCTTCTGTGTCCGCTTTTTGGGCCTCGGCTTTTTTTCGGGCATCCAGGTAGGCTTCTTTCACCTCTTGGTAATAGGCGTACTCTTTTTTGGCATCGCCGTAGAGGTTTTTTTCGTTGGTGCCCTCAAATTTTTTGCTGAGCCGCACGTACTCGCGGGTCATCTCAAGGGTTTCGTGGTGGACGTTTTCGCCGGTGGTGCCGCCGAGGAAGTTCCAACCGTGGATGTCGTCGGCGTAACCGTTGCCGTCGTCATCCTTGCCGTTGCCGGGAATTTCGCCGGGGTTTGTCCACATGATGTCCTTGAGGTCTTCGTGCTTGGTATCCACACCGGAGTCAAGCACGGCCACAATAATGGTCTGGCCCTTTTTACCCTTGGCCTTCAGGGCGGCCAAGGCTTGGTCGGAACTCGTACCCTGCACATTGTCGGTTTTTTGGTCGAGGGTAAACCAGTTGTCGGGTGCTTTGGCACCTTGTGCAGAAAGGAATACAACGGGCAGGCAAAATGCGAGTACTGCCCCGAATCGCTTAAAATTCATAGTAGCGTGGTAATTTTATTGTTGAAAAAAAAACAAGAGCCTGTGCCGCAGGCGCGGCAGGAAACGGCAAAATTAGGCCGCTGGTTTTCGGTCAGCGGCAGTTTAGACCAACTTGTGACAAAGTAGCGCGTAGAGCAATCGGGCACCTGTTTTTGTAAAAGGATATTAACTTGTCGCATTGGCTCCCGGAGTTTTTAGAGGCTCACCGAGTGTGGCGCTTTTTTGAGCCGAGCCGGACGGCCCGTTCCTGCCCACGAGAAAGCCGCGTTTTTGGCGTGATTTTTTCTGTAAAAACAGGCCTCGGCACACGCCGCATGTTGCAACAGACGAATGCTGACGGTACTTTTTTTTCTAATAATACAGCTGCTCATCCCATGCACAAACATTACCGATTTGCCTTCGTTCCCGCCTTTCTGTGGGCCGCCTCCGCTGCGGCTCAAATCAGTGAAGGCGGCCTTCCGCCCAGTTTTCTGCCCGAAAACGTTGCGATTTTTTCCGTCCAACCCATAGCCCCTCCGTTGGCACTTTCCATCCCGGATGCAAAACAACTGCTCGCCGACGATGCCCTCAACCCGGAGCGAAGTCGGTTCGCCGTTCCGCTCGAACCCGTGGACATCAGCCCCACTGCCAACCACGGTACCTGGACCGACCTGCCCAACGGCGACCGCGTGTGGCGCTTTGCCGTGCAGGCACCCAACGCCCTGGGGCTGCTCCTGCTCTTCGACCGATTCGTTCTGCCCGCTGGCAGTCGATTTTTCGCCTACTCGGCCGACCGCCAGCAGGTGATTGGCGCATACACACAGGCCAGTTGTTTGCCCTCCGGGCAATTTTTGATCGGTGTGGTTTCCGGTGAAACCACCATACTCGAACTCCACCAACCGGCAGCGGGCACACTGGCGGATATCCACCTCAACCGCGTGGACTACGTGTATGACCCCGCTGGCGTAAACCCCGCCGGTACGCCCGAAGATTTTGGCGAAGCCTTGGCCTGCAATGTCAATGTGAACTGTTCGCTGGGCCAAAACTGGCAGACGGAAAAACGCGCCGTGGCCCGTATCCTGATGATTTTTTCCAACGGCGCGGGGTGGTGTACGGGCAACCTCATAGCCAACACCGCCAGCACGCCGGAGCCGTACGTCCTCTCGGCCCACCACTGCCAAATCATCGGCATCTCGCCCAATTTTGCCCAGTGGCGCTTCGACTTCGAATACGAGGCCCCTACCTGCCCCAACCCAGGTGCCGAACCGGCAAAAAAATCCGTGCTCGGCTGCCAGCGCATCGCTTTCCGCGACGAGACGGACTTCATGCTCCTGAAAATGAACCCGATACCCGCCAACTACAACCTGTACTTCAACGGCTGGAACCGAACGCCCGCCACCAACTCGCTGGTCCAAAATTCCACGTTCATCCACCACCCCAGCGGCGATATCAAAAAGATCAGCCGCGACAACGACCCTGCCATCATTTTCACCCAAACCATCAACTGGGGCACGGGCTTCGGCACCTCACCGGCCAATACCCACTGGCGAACCATTCCCGACGAGGGCATTTTCCAGCCCGGCTCGTCGGGCTGCGCCTTGTTTGACCAAAACAAGCGTATCGTGGGCCAACTGCACGGCGGCAACCTCGACCCCGTGAACTGTACGGTGTCGGGTGCCTGGTTTGGTCGTTTCGACCTTTCGTGGGACCAAGGGCCTGCCGCCGACAGCCGCTTGCGCGAGTGGCTCGACCCGGCCAACACCAACCCGCTCACGCAAAACGGCTACGCCCAGCCCGCACCTCCCGCCACAGCCGGCATCAGCGGAAATATTTCTACCCACTGGGGCACAGCCATGCCCAATGTGCTGGTACAGCTCAGCGGCGGTACTACCGCCAGTACCCGCACCGACGCGAGCGGAAACTATACCTTCGCCAACTTGCCACTCGGGCAAAACTACACCGTGACACCACTGCGCGACACCAACGACGTGAACGGGGTGTCCACCTTCGATCTGTCTGTCATCAACAAGCATGTGCTCGGATTGGAAAACCTCGACTCGCCGTGGAAGATCATCGCCGCCGATGCCAATGGCAGCAATTCTGTCACTACCATTGACATCGTGGAAGCCCGCAAGGTCATCCTCGGCATCAATCCCGCTTTTCCCGCCACCACGGCCTGGCGGTTTTTCCCCGCCAACGCCACGTTCGCCAACCCGACCAACCCGTTCAACGGAGGCCTGCCGGCGAGCAATATTCCTGTCACCAACCTCCAGCAAAACACTACCGGGGTCAATTTCAAGGGGGTGAAAATTGCCGACGCGAACAACAACGCGCAAGCGGGCGGGTAGTGGCGGTTTTGGCATCTGGCAAAAAAATGGCGGCAAACGGCTTATTTTTGCGCCCATGAAAAGTTTTATCCTCCCGATATGCTGTGTCTGGGCTGTGTCAGCGGCTCAGGCACAGCCTGTTTCGAGGCCGGTTTCCTTAGTTGAGGCGATGCGTTTGTCGGTGGGCAACAGCGCCCAATTGAAAAAAGCCCAGTTGGATCGCCAGGCCTTGGAAAACCGCTTGGCCACCGGAAAGAGCGCTTTTTTGCCGCAAGTAAACGCCCACTTCGGCATGGATTTCGTGCCCGGACAGCCCACGGCATTTCTCCCGGCAACGGTGCTTGATGAACCAACCGGCGGCTATGTGGCCACCACGCTCGGCCAGCCCTGGCAGTTGGCCGGGTCCGTGCGGGCAGAGCAGGCGATCTTTGACGAGGCCGCCCGCCGCATGGCCCGGGCCGCCAGCATCAGCCGGGGCATGTACGATCTTTTGGCCGATAAAGCCGAGGACGACGTGCAGGCCGGCACTGCCTCGGTTTTTTATCAAACTCTGCAAACGGAAAAACTGCTTGGTGCGGCCAATGCAAACATAGCCAAGTTGGAGGCCTTGGAACGAGCGGCCCAGCTGCAGTTGGACAACGGATACGCCGTGCCGACCGACGTGAAGCGCGTGCGCGTGGCGCGGACCAACCTCGAATCGCAGCGATACAACCTGCAGGTCGCGGCACAGTCGCTCCGACAAACACTCCAGTACCTGTGCGGTATACCATTCGAGGAGCCGATCAGCCTCGTGGACGACACGACCGCCGTGCCCGGTGCCGATTCAGCCCGTTGGCAAAGCCTCACGTTGGATTTGGAAACCACGACCGAGCACCGGCTTTTGCAGCGCCAGATCGAGTTCAACCGCGTCCAGACCCGCAGCCTGCGCGGCGAGATCGCCCCAAAAATCGGGGCATACGCTGCCCTCGGTTTTATGTCCCAGCGGCCCGATGCCAATTTTTTTGCCGAAGGCCAAAAATGGTACGGCCTGGCGGCTGTGGGTTTTCGGGCCGAAGTACCTATTTTCGACGGGTTTCGCAACCGCCGCAAGACTGCTGGTATGGTCATCGAGCGGCAAAAGATCGAGGAAGACCTGCGCCAGTTGGGGCAGGCCAAAAACCTGGAGTTCTTGCAGGCCAAAGGCCGATTTCAAGGTGCGCTGCAAACCCTGCGCACGCAAACCGAAAACACAGCCCTCGCCCGCGAGATCGCTGAAAAAATGGCGCTCCAATACCGCCAGGGCGCAGTCGCCCTGACCGACCTGCTCGGCGCTCAAACCGCTCTCGCCGAAGCTGAGGCCCAATACTGGCAACAGGTGTTCAACTACAAACTCGCGGTGCTCAGCCTGCTGAAATCGGTGGGGAAAGTCGGTTTATGGTTAGAGGGTTAGGGGGTATACTCACCCCGCCTCAAAGACCATCGCCTCGTGGCTCAACTGCCGGAAATCCACCGGTGCCACCGCGCTCACGCCCTGCTCGGGCATGTACACGCCGTAGATTGTGTCCACGGCAGCCATCGTGGCCTTGTTGTGGGTGACGACGATGAACTGCGAATCCTTGGAAAACTCCCGGATGATGCGGTTGAACTTTTCGATGTTGGCATCATCCAGTGGAGCGTCCACCTCGTCGAAGATGCAGAACGGCGCGGGCTTAAGCAGGTACAGCGCGAAAAGCAAAGCCGTGGCGGTCAGTGTTTTTTCCCCTCCCGATAATTGCGCGATGGTTTGCGGGCGTTTGCCCTTGGGCTTGGCGATGATGTTGATGTCGGACTCTAACGGGTTGCCCGGGTTGGCGAGCAGGAGGTCGGCGGAGTCGTCCTCGGTGAACAGGGTGCGGAACACACGGATGAAATTTGTCCGCACCTGCTCGAATGATTCGAGGAAACGCTGGGTGGCGGTTTCCTCGATTTCCTTCATGGTTTGCAGCAGGTTTTCTTTGGCAGCAAGGATGTCGTCGCGCTGGGTGGCGATGCTGTCGTAGCGCTCCTTTATTTCATTGTACGCCTCGATGGCCAACGGGTTGATTTCGCCGTAGTTGTCGAGCCGGCGCTTGAGGTTGTTGACCTCGATTTCGAGGGCTTCGCGGTTGTATTTGGGGTCGGGGTCGTTGTTGATGACCTCGTTCACGGAAATGCCGAACTCGGCACGCAGGCGCTCGCCGATGGCTGTGATCTCGAATTTCACGTCAGTGAACTTGTCCTTGAGCCGGTTGATAGCCCCCTGCAAATCCTGTTGTTTGCGGTAGAGCTCGCGCAGGAGGTTGTCGCGTTCATGTATTTCGTTGCGGGCTTTGAAATAAATCTGCTCGGCGGCGCTGAGGGTAGCCTCCTGGGCCTTTTTTTCGGCGTATCCGGCGCTCAGTTCGGTTTCGATACGGGCAATCTCGGCTGTGACGAAGGCCAGTTCTTCGATGTTTTTGGTTTTGGTGGCCTGGTTCTGCTGGGTCAGGGCGCGGAGTTCAGAGAGGTTTTTTTCGCGGAAGGCGAGCTCTTGCTGGAAGCCATTCACCTTGTTTTGCTGGCGGATGAACTCGATGTTTTTCTGGTTGTACTCGTGGCTGTTGCGGCTGAGCAGTTCGGCCACCTCACGGAACGAGCCGTCGGCGTTGCTCAGGCGGTCGCGCAATTTGGCGGCCTCGGCCTGCCGTTCTTTCAGTTGTGTTTCGATAGCGGCGTTGCTGGCTTCGAGTTGCTCAATCAGTCCGCCGCTTTCGGCAGCCTTGGCATCAAAATTTTGCACAAACGTGGCGATGTTGTCCAACCGGGCGCGCAAGCCGGCCTGCTCGCTTTGCAACCGCCCGAGGGCTTCCCGCTCACGGGTGAGTGCTGCCGACTGGTCGGCATTTTTCAAACTGAGCAGGTGCGCGCGGAGGGTGCCGAGGCGGTTGTTCAGGTCGGTTTCGGCGGCTTCGAGTTTGCGGATGTCGGTGTCGAGGATTTCGAGGTTTTTCTTACGCCCAATTTTTTTTCCCTCAAAAAGCCCGACCGAGCCGCCGCTGAGGCTGAACCGGCGGCGCACGAACGTGCCTGATTTGGAAAGCAAAACCGGCCCACGCCCATCGGAATCAGCGCTGCGGGCGGGCAGGCTGAGCATATCCTCGTCTACGATCAGCACATTTTCCAGCAAATACGCTACCAGCGCCCGGTACTGCGGGTCCACTTCCACGAGGTCAATGGCCTGCTGACCGGCTGGCATCAGCACGAGAAGCGGCTCGTACTGGACAAAAGCATCGAGCAGGAAAAAGTTGGCGCGGCCTTTTTGGCTCCTGCCGAGCAACTGGATAGCCTCCACAGCGGCGGCGGCGTTGGGCACCACGTAGTAGTTCAGGTACGGCTCGAGGTAATTTTCGATGATCACCCGGTACTCTTCCCGCACATAGATCAGGTCGCTGAGCAGGGGGCAGTTTTTGGCCCAGTCCTTTTGCTGGCTAAGGAATTTGATGCTTTCGGGAAAGCCCTCAAGGCTTTCCACCATGCTTTTGGTGAGTTTGTACTCGTTGCGTTTGGCATCGAGGATGCGGTTGTGGTCGGCCAGTTTTTTGGTCATGGCCTCCATGTCGCGTTCGGCGTTGGTGATGTCGGCACGGCGTTTTTCCTCGGCGGCATCGAGTTTTCCGATTTTGTCCTGTTGGCCGTGTACGCTTTTGTCAAGGTCGGTTATTTTGATTTCCAACCCCTGCATTTCGGTGCGACGCAGGGCCACATCAGCAAGGGTGCGTTCCACATCACGGCGCAGGTTTTCGATCTGGTTTTGTTGAACGGCTTTTTGTTTTTCCAGTTCCACGAGGGTGCGCTCGACGGCTTGCTGCTCGCGCACGAACTCGTCGAGGTTGCCCTTGAGCAGGTTGTGGTCGGTACGCACTTTTTCGAGGGCTTGTTTGGCCTGTTCCAACTCGGTTTCGAGGTCGGCTTCCACGCGTTTTTCGTAGTTGAGGTCGGTTTGGTAGCCCTCAATTTCGCCTTCGAGGCGGCGCATGGTATCGGCGGCGCGGGCAATCTGGTCGTCGAGGCGGGCAGCATCCTGCTCCACAAAAGAGCGTTTTTGCGCCAGCATGTTTTTTTCGTTTTCCTTGCCTCGTATACGCCCGGTAAGGCGGTTCACCTCCTGCTGCTGTTCGCTGAGGGAGGTTTCTTTGTCGGTATGGGTTTTGCGCAGGGCCTCAATTTCGGCTTCGAGTTGGCGGGCCTTGGCCTCGGCACCGCGGTAGTTGTCTTCTTCGCGCTGGATTTGGGCTTCGAGTTCTTTGTAATCCTTGCGGTGGCGGGCGAGGTTTTGCACGGCCAGTTCGATGCTGAGGCCCTTGTATTCGTCTTTGAGTTCGTAGAATTTTTTGGTGCGAAGCGCCTGCTTTTCGAGTTTTTTGAGTTGGTCTTCGATCTCGTACAGCAGGTCTTCCACGCGGTCGAGGTCGGCGGTGGTGGCTTCGAGTTTAAGTTGGGTTTCGTGCTTACGGGCCTTGTATTTGCTTACGCCGGCGGCCTGCTCGAACATGCGGCGGCGGGCCTGCTCGCGGTCGCTGAGCAGGTCTTCCACCATGTTGAGCGCGATGATGGCGTACGAATCAGCGCCGATACCCGTGTCGAGAAAAAGGGAAGTGATGTCTTTGAGGCGGCAGGGCACACCGTTGAGGCGGTATTCGCTTTCCCCGCTGCGGTACAGCATGCGGCTGATGGTGACGTTTTGGAACTCGGTGGGCAGGATGTTTTTGGAGTTTTCAAATGTCAGCGACACTTGGGCCATCTGGCCTTCCTTTCGTTTTTTAGTGCCGTTGAAAATAACACTCGTCATTTTGTCCAGGCGGAGTTGGCTGCTCTTTTGCTCGCCCAATACCCAGCGCACGGCATCCACCACGTTGCTCTTGCCCGACCCGTTGGGGCCGACCACGCCCGTCACGTCGGAGTTGAAATGAATGACGGTCTCGTTGGCAAAAGACTTGAAGCCTTTGATTTCCAAGGATTTTAGTCGCATACGCTCGTGTAGTCCGGTAAGTCTTGTCTAAAAAAAAGCGGCGCGGCTGATGCCGCTGCTGCGAAAGGCGGGCAAATGTAAAAACAAATGCGGCTGGCTCAAAGGCCCATTCGGCTTGGGCATTTTCAGATTCACCCTAGATTCACCACAGATTCACACAGATTCACCCTGGATTCACCACAGATTCACACAGATTCACACAGATTCACCCTGGATTCACCACAGATTCACACAGATTTACACAGATTTTTAAACGGGTAGGGAAAAAATCTGTGTGAATC
>JBEBHD010000159.1:0-12477 GCA_040080915.1 Saprospiraceae bacterium | reverse complement strand
CTCCACGATCCCCGTGGTGTTCAGCACGAACCGACCCTGCGCCGTGGAGGGAAGTCCGTTCGAGTTTTTTTGTGGTTGGTTGGCCGCACCCTCCACCACGATCCCGCCCCACATGCCCCCGCATCCGGCGGTGACAGTGCCGTTCACGATCAGGGTGCCGCCCCGGCGCACCACGATGTAGGTGCCGGGAGCCATTTCCAACACATCGTTCACGATCAGCGTGGAGCCGGACGGCACTTCGATGTTCGAGAACTTGCTCGTGGGGGTGCTCCAAATGGTGGTGTCCGTGGGGATGGTGGTCGCCGGTACTTTGATGGTATCCAGCGCGGGCGAGTTTTTCAGGTACATGCGCATCCGCCGTACCTGCTGATCCGAAAATTGGTCGAGACAGCGAGAGGGGTAGCTGTACGACATGTAGTTTTTGAAAATTACGGGTGACACGCCGGATGGGGTCTCCGACAAATCACAATCGCTGCTGATCTTGATATGGCTGCTGTTGCTGTGCTTAGGCGTATCGCCCACCAAATCTCCACAGCACTGATCGGGGTCGTTCCCATAGCCGCTCTGGCAGCCGTTGGGTGCAGCACACGAAGGTGACGGCCCGTTGTGTTCCCCGGCATTGGTGTTTGCGAACGTATGCGCAAGACCAAAGCAGTGGCCTATTTCATGGATTGTGACAGCCAGGTTGCTCCCCGGATCATTGCCTTCGCGCCCTTGAACGTAAAAAGAGGTGCTCAGTAAATCAGAGTCATATGTGTAACCCCTGGCGTAGGGAAAACCTTCATTGTCGTCTGAAAGAACGTGCATAGTGATTCCCTGAGCAAACTTGGGGCAAGAGGTATTCGGGGCTTTGGTATGGACGAGGTGGCATTCTCCCGAATTTGCCTCGCCTGGTACGAAGTAAATATCGTGCTTGTTGAAAGCGCTGTTCAACATCGCAAACGTCCGTGCGGTACGGCGATGTAGTTCCGTTGCGCCAAGGCTGTCCGCCCAAGAGTCTGTAGAATCTTGACAGTAAACGAGGTACAACCGCACAAAAAATTTCCCCTGAACGGTATCGTACGGGCCGGTGTAGTGCGGGGTGAACATTTGCGCCCGCTCGGATAGGTTAAGCGCGAGCATGGCGAGAAGAATTACGATGGTTTTGAGAGAGAATGCGGGTTGCCCCCCCCCCTGTCAGCAGGGCGGCATCGGTGCGGGTGTGCTTTTTCATTGGTAGCAATTTAGATGAACGGTTGGTGTGAATACGTCCGTAAAAGTAGGCAAAATAGGCAAGATGCCAATCGTTGCACGGAGGCGCGGCCAGAAATAGCAATAAACCTCCTTCTTCATGCAAGAAGGTCGTTCCCGCGAACGACTCGTGCTCTTTTCCATAAAAATGCAAGGCACTTGACCGACTTTTGCAGCATGGAAAGCAAAGAGCCGGCGGAAATACAAACGGAAGCGGAACCGCCCAAGGAAATCGCCTTCGCGGAGGCCGATGTCAGCACGCGCTACGACGATGTACACCAGACCATCACACCCGACGAGGTGGCCACCGTACGCTGGAAGGACGGTGCCTATGAGTTTGTTTGCCGAAACGGCGTTTGCCTGCGCGTGCAGGTGGCAGCGCCCGGTATCGTGCGGCTGCGGTACAGCCCCGACGGCCTTTTCCAGCCCGATATTTCCTACGCCCTTGATCCCGACCGCGACACCGACAAGGTGACGGCCACCCTCAACGAAAGCGCCAACGAGTACGTCCTGGCCACCGGCCCCCTGCAGGTGGTGGTGGCCAAAACAGGTGCCCGCGTACGATTTTACGACCTCGACGACCGCCTGCTGAACGAGGACGACGCGGGCTACTCCGCCCGCCGTACCGTCATGCAGGGCTGGTGCGAATTGAAAATTTCCAAAAAACGCCAGCGCAAGGAGGTGTTTTTCGGTCTCGGCGACAAAACGTGCAGCCCCGACCTGACCGGAAAACCCTTCGAGAACTGGTGTACCGATGCCTTCGGCTTTGGCCGCGATACCGACCCGCTTTACCGCGCCGTGCCGTTCTACTACGGCCTGAACCAAGGTGCCGCCTACGGCATTTTCTTGGACAACACCTTCCGCACGCATTTCGATTTCGACAGCCAAGGCGACGGCACGGCATCCTTCCGGGCCGACGGCGGCGAACTGAACTACTATTTTTTGTACGGCCCTGACCTCACCGACGTGGCCCGCGCATACGCCCGCCTCACAGGCAGGCCCAAACTGCCGCCGCTCTGGGCTTTGGGCTACCACCAGTGCCGCTGGAGCTACTACCCGCACAGCCGTGTTTTGGAAATAGCCGACACGTTCCGCAGCCTCGAAATTCCCTGCGACGCGATCTACCTCGACATTGACTATATGGACGGCTACCGCTGTTTCACCTGGAACCGCGAGCATTTTCCCGACCCCAAGGGCCTCGTCGCCGAACTGCGCGAACGCGGTTTCCAGACGGTGGTGATGGTTGACCCCGGCATCAAGGAAGACCCGGATTACGCTGTTTACCAGCAGGGCATCGAGCAGGGCATGTTCCTGCACACCGCCGACGGTGCCGTGGCCAAAGGCCCTGTGTGGCCGGGTTTTTGCGCGTTTCCCGACTACACCGACCCCAAGGTGCGGGCTTGGTGGGGCGACTTATGTACCGAACTTTATCAGGAAACGGAGGTCGGCGGCTTTTGGAACGACATGAACGAACCGGCCGTCTTTCACGTCAACCACAAAACGCTTCCCGACTCCGTGCTGCACCACTACGAGGGCCACACAGCCGGACACCGCAAGGCGCACAACGTGTACGGCATGCAGATGAACCGCGCTTCATGGGAGGGGCTTCGGCGCTTGCGCCCCGAAAAACGCCCGTTTTTACTCACCCGCGCCACGTTTAGCGGGGGGCAGCGATTTGCCGCCGTATGGACGGGCGACAACTTTTCCGACTGGGAGCACCTGGCCATTGCCAACGTGCAGTGCCAGCGCCTGAGCATTTCGGGCTTTTCGTTTTGCGGCACGGACATCGGCGGTTTTGCTGGCAACGCCGACGGCGAACTGTTTGTCCGCTGGCTGCAACTGGCCGTTTTTCACCCGCTCATGCGCGTACACAGCATGGGCCAGCACGCGGGCGGCGACATAGTTGTGACCGACGAGGCCCAGCTGGCCGACCCGACCTTGCACACGTCAGACCAAGAACCGTGGTCTTTTGGGGAAAAATGGACGGCATTGGCGAAAAAAGCCATCGAACTGCGCTATGCCCTGCTACCTTGCCTGTACACGGCGATATGGCAAAACACGCAGGACGGCACCCCGGTGCTCCGGCATGCGGCGTTCGCCGACTCCGAAGACCCAAAATTCTGGGACTGCGAGCGCGACTTCCTGTTTGGCGAGCACCTGTGGGTCAGCCCCGTGGTGCAGCCCAAGGTGCAGCGGCAATTGGTGTATCTGCCCAAGGGTAACTGGTACTATTTCTGGACTGGCCAGCCCGCGACGGGCGAAATGTTCGTGAATGTCATGCCCGATCAGATACCTTTTTTTGTGCGTGCGGGCAGCGTGTTGCCCACTTATCCGGTGCGCCAGCACACCGGCGAAATGCTCATGGACGCGCCCACGCTGTACGTTTATTACAAAAACGGCGCGGAAACCAGCCGACTGTACGAAGACGCGGGAGAGGGCTACGACCACGAATCGGGTGCGTTTTGCCAAAAAACGTGGACGACGGAGGGTGACGAGCGTGGGCTTCGCCTGGAACAAGATGCCGCAGGACATTGGTTGCCGCCGTATCAAAAAGTCAAAATTATTTTAGTGGGATTTCCCACATATTTGCGCCATTGTATGGTTGACGACACCGAAATGCCGATCAAAGAGATACGTTTGCGCGATCGCGCACTTTACTCCCTCACCGTCTCGCCGGACTTTAAAAAAATACTATGGAGCGCTTAGACTGGACCCGCATCGGGTATCACATCTGCTTTTGGTTGGTGTACATGGTGCTCAACTCTTGGTTGGGCAGCTTGTACAACAACATCGAACTTGAACGGGCTTTTTACGGCGAAGCCGCCGTGTTGCCCGTAAAAATCCTGCTTACGTACTTTGTTTTTTACCGTATCATCCCCCTCTACCTGGATCGGGATAAGGTGTATAAACTCGTCGGTCTCACCCTGTTGGCCTTTGTGGTTGGTATTGTGCTGTACCGGGCTGTGACCGAATTTGTACTGTTCCCCATCACGAATCCGGGCCGGGTCGTGCCGTTTTTCAACTGGCCCGGGCTGTATTTAGTGGCGTTCGACCTGTTCATTACGGTGGCTGCGGCTACTACGATCAAGATGATCCGGGTACATTACAAAAGCCTTGAGTTTGAGCAGGAGCTGTTGCGGGAAAAACTGCAGTCCGAGCTGAGTTTCCTGCGGGCGCAAACCAATCCGCACTTTTTGTTCAATACTCTCAACAATCTGTACGTGTTGGCCAGGAAAAAGAGCGACCGCACTGCCGATGCTATCATGATGCTCTCCAAGATCATGCGTTTTGTGCTGTACGACTGCCGGGCGCAGCGCATACCCGTGGCCGACGAGGCCAAGATCATTCAAGATTACATCGAATTGGAAAAACTGCGCTACAACGACCGTCTGCGTGTGCAGTACAAGGAAAACATTTCCGCGTCGGGTGGTTTCATAGCACCGCTGCTCCTGCTGCCATTTGTGGAAAACAGCTTTAAGCACGGAGCGGGCAGCACCACGGGCAAGGCCGATATTACTGTGCGCCTGAACGTGGATGAGAGTGTGCTCGACTTTGAGGTGCGCAATACCGTGGAAGGCGAGGGCCGCCCCTCCAATTCCGAGGGCATTGGGCTAAAAAACGTGAAACGCCAATTGGACCTCATTTACCCAGACCGGTACGAACTGACCGTTGGGCGGGAGGGCGATCATTTTTTGGCCCAGTTGAAAATCCGCTTGGAGGAAAGCTGAGCCGCTCATTTCGGATTTCCACATCCTTTTTGAAAAAAATCTTGTTTCACCGGGCAACCGAAACACATCATTGGCCACCAAGCCAAAACCGTGCAACCTCATGCAACAGCTGACCGATCAGGAATTAGTGCAGGGCGTGCTCCAAGGCAATCCGTTGCATCAGTCCGCCCTGTACAAACAGTACAGCGTGCCGATGTTCCGGGTGCTTCTGCGCTTTGCCCGCGACCGGGCCGAAGCAGAGGACATGCTGCAGGATGGGTTCATACGGGTGTATCGCGACATGGGGCAGTTTCGGGGTGAAGGGGCGTTGGGTGGCTGGATCCGCCGCATCATGGTGAACACCGCACTCAGCCACCTGCGCAAACAACGCGACTTTTTGCGCCAAACATCGGACTTCAGCCCTTTTGAAAACCAGTTTCGCACCGACGAGGACTTTGCCTCCAATATGGATGCCGAAACCTTGCTGAAATACCTCCAGCGCCTACCGCCCGGCTATCGAGCCGTTTTTAATCTGTACGCTATTGACGGGTTCAGCCATGAGGAAATAGCCGAGCAACTCGGCATCTCTATCGGAACCAGCAAGAGCCAACTGTTCAAGGCCCGTGAGTACCTCAAGCGCATCTTGGACAAATCGTTCATCACCTGAAAATCGCACCAACCACCACACCGGCTCACCGGCATTTTGACATGGAAGATCCGCAAGAGTACAAATCCCTTGACGACCTGTTTCGCAAAACGTTCGAGGACCTGCCCGATCGCCCCGCCCCTTCGGGCTGGGACACCCCCTCGCCCCGCGTGTGGGAACAGGTGCAAACCAAGATCCAGCCACCCAAAGCTGGCTGGACGGCCCCGTCGCTCCTACTCGTGGCTGGTATGGCCGTGGTGCTCCTGTTGGGGCTGTACTGGGCGCTTTCCCGCCCCAACCAGCCCGCTGCGGATACCCTGCCTGCCGTAACAGAGTCGCCCACGTTGGCAGCTGAACCAACCAACCAAAATCAAATCGCTGTACCGGAACTGACCGCTTCGGCACCCGCGACCCACTCACCCGCCACCCCTGCGCCAAACCGCCGTCGGGAGTTCTCCTCGCAACCTGCCTCCCCCCAAATGCCCGATTCGGAAACCACTCCCCGCCGCTCTGCTGGCAGCCTGCCCCTGCCCGGTACCGCCCAGGCACCTAACACGACCATTCGCCGACAAATGGAGGAACTGCGTCATGCCCCGTGGGCACAACCGCTGCGCCCGTTGCCGAATGTGTTGAAAAAAGCACCGATGCCACCGCTGCGTGTGGAGAGCGTATTGCCAAAGTAAGAGCGTGTTTATATTTCAGTGCCGCTTGCAGCCCGGCGACTGAAATGTAAACACGCTCTAAAGACGAGGCCCAAATAAATTGCCTTTTTAGCAGTACCGATTGTAATACAACCCGGCGGTGGAATACTGCCGGGTCTTTTTTTGCAAAACTACCTACTCCTCCGCTCGCACGCGATACGCCCCGCTGTCAAGCCGTTTTTTTACAAACTCAAAATACTCCGGCACCACCTCGAAGCCGACGTACTGGCGGCCTTCCAACCGGCTGACGACAGCTACTTGGCCGGAGCCAAGGAAGGGGTCGAGCACCACGTCGCCGGGCTGGCTGCTATAGGCCAATATTTTACGGATGATCTCGGCTGGCAGTTTCGTTGGGGTTTTTACGTCGCCCGTCCAGTACTCGCGGGAGATTTGCCACACGTCCTCTTTGTCTTTGTAATGGGCGCTGCCGCCATCGGGGTGCCGGGCATCTTTGTCATAGCGGGCGTAGGGGTAGAATCGGCGCTTTTTGTCGTCAAGGCAGGCGAACAGGATGTGGTAGTGCGAGGTGACGTACTTGCGCTTGGTGACGAGACCGAACTGGTATTTCCAAACGAGATGGTTGACGAGGGTGATCTCCAGTTCATCCACGGCCGTGAGCAGGTCCTTGAGGTAGTTCCAGCCGGAAAAAATGTAGATGCTGCCGTTGGGCTTTAATACGCGCTTCACTTCGGCGAGCCAAGCGCGGGTAAATTGGAGGTAGTCGCTGCCCTTCACTTCGTTGTAGCCTTCGAGCACGAGGCTACCCTTGCGGTTATAGTTGCTGCGTTTCGCCTGAAAATCAATTCCGAAAGGCGGGTCTGTGATGACGAGGTCAATGCTCGCATCGGGCAAATGCCGGGCCATGCCGGCGATACAGTCTTCGTTAAAAATCGTGTTCATTGGTGAATCAAAGCCGCACGCGGGGCGGCCCATTTGCTGCCCACGGTGTTGCGGGCGGCAACGTTCGGGAAAAACCACCGCATGGCCCAACTTGGGGGCAAAAAAGAAAAAGGGCCGGCAAGCGTGATGCTTGACCGGCCCAGACCCGTATTGTTTATTTGTTTGAGTCTCAAAGCAAGCCTTTCGGGCCTTGCTTGCTAAGATATTCTGTCTGAGTGCTGCCGATGAGTATTTTGTACTTGCCTGCGGCCAAGGTGGACACGTCCAGTGACCAGTCCTCGGTTTCGGAGTTGTACGTTTTTTGTAGGACGACCTTGCCGGTATTGTTCAGCACTTTCACGTGCAGGTCTGCTACGGGCATCTCGTCGGGCATCAACCAGATTTTTTCTTGGGTGACCACCACTTCCACATAAGGTTGGTCGGTGGTGTTGGCGGTCTGTGTAGTTTGCGCCCAATGGGCGGCGTTAAGGCCCAACAAAAGGGCAATCGTGAAAAGGAACCTTGTTTTCATAGCTCAATTAAAATTAGTTGTTTTTGTTTCGGCCTTACAGACACGGTGAGCGCTCCAAGAGTTGCAGTGCGGTTGCTTGTTCTCGATGAAAAAGATAATTGGCCGGGCCAGCGCACACTTTGCACCGCCCAATGGTTGGGCCGGGCAAGAGCCGCCGGAGCATATTTCCAAACCTCTTGGCTACCTTTGCCTTCATGGCTCACTTGCGTATTTTGTTTTTCCTCGCCCTGCCCCTTGCCCTATCTGCTCAGCACCACGCCCGGCTGTATGTTCCGCCTGTGGATTCATTGGTGCAAAAAAACCTCTCGGAGTGGCAAGACCTGAAGTTCGGTCTGCTCATGCACTGGGGCACGTACAGCCAGTGGGGCATCGTGGAGAGCTGGAGCCTATGTCCTGAGGACGAGGGTTGGTGCGAGCGCCGCGGCCCGCACGCTGCCGATTGGTACTCCTACAAAAATGCCTACGAAAACCTGCAAACAACATTCGATCCGGTGCAATTCAACCCGGAAAAGTGGGCCGATGCTGCCCGTGCGGCGGGTATGCGCTACATGGTTTTCACAACCAAACACCACGACGGTTTTTGCATGTTCGATACCAAACAGACCGACTACAAGATCACCAGCCCGCGTTGCCCGTTTTCCCAAAAACCAAGGAACAACGTGGCGAAGGAAATTTTCGAGGCTTTTCGGAAAACGGGCTTCAAAGTAGGGGCGTACTTTTCCAAACCCGATTGGCATACGCCCGATTTTTGGTGGCCCTACTTCCCGCCAAAAGACCGCAACATCAGCTACGATCTGAACAAGTACCCCGACCGCTACCAGCGCTTTCGCGACTTCACATTCAAGCAGTTGGAAGAACTCTGTACCGACTACGGCCGCCTTGACCTGCTCTGGCTCGACGGGGCATGGGTGCGCCCAACAGCCACCATTGACCGGTCGGAATCATGGCAACGCGGCATACCTGCCGGGCAGGACGTGGACATGCCCCGCATCGCCGCTATGGCCCGGCTACGGCAGCCCGGTATCATGGTCGTGGATCGCTGGATTCCGGGCGAATACGAGAACTACCTCACCCCGGAACAGGGCATCCCGGCGGAGCCGCTCGGCGTGCCCTGGGAAACCTGCATGACGATGGGCGGCTCATGGTCGTTTGTGCCCAAGGAAAATTACAAAACCCCGCGCCAATTGGTACACAACCTGTGCGATGTGGTCAGCAAGGGTGGCAACCTGTTGCTTAACATTGCGCCCGGCCCCGACGGCACCTGGCATGCCGAGGCGTACGAGCGCTTAGCCGCTATTGGCCAGTGGATGGCCGTAAACAGCGCCGCTATTTACGGCACGAAAACACCCAAAAACGGTATTTTCCGGCAGGACAAGGTGGCGTTCACGCAGAAAGGAACCACGTTGTACGCCATTTACCTCGCCGACGAAAACGAACCCAACCCGCCCGCTGAAATTATCCTGAAAAATACCTGCCCCGCAAAGGGCGGCACGGTAAGGCTGCTTGGCCACGCCAGACCCTTGGAATGGGCCTGCACGGGCAACGAAACAGTGATAAAACTGCCGCAATCCATTGAACCGGCGCTTAGGGGTGCGTATGCGTGGGTTTTTGAAATGCCTTAAAGTTGTTACTTTTGCCTCGCAAAAAATCCCTCGACTCATGCTCAATAATTGGCTCAAAGACATGGTAGAACGGCACGCTTTCGGCGTTTGCCAGTACCTCGGAGAAAAGATGCGCCTGGCCCCTGCCGTCGTGCGCAAGTACTTCATCTACACGTCGTTCATCACAATGGGGTCGCCGCTGATCTTGTACTTGGTGGTGGCTTTTTGGGTCAATATCCGCCGGTACATTCGCCGGGGGCGGAGTATTTTGTGGGAATAAACCTGGCAGGTTTCGCCACTCCACCCGCTACAAGTGAATCACTTCGCCATACGCCGCCGCCGTGGCCTCCATAACGGCCTCGCTCATGGTCGGGTGCGGGTGTATAGACTTGAGGATTTCGTGGCCTGTCGTCTCCAATTTGCGTGCAGCCACCACTTCGGCGATCATCTCGGTCACGTTGGCACCGATCATGTGCGCGCCCAGCCATTCGCCGTATTTTTTGTCAAAAATCACTTTCACAAAACCTTCGGGCGTGCCCGCAGCCTTTGCCTTGCCGGAAGCCGTGAACGGGAACTTGCCCACCAACACGTCGAAGCCAGCCTCCCTCGCCGCCGCCTCGGTGTAGCCGACGGAGGCGATTTCGGGCGAGCAGTACGTGCAGCCGGGGATATTGTTGTAGTCAATCGTGCCGGGGTCGTGCCCGGCTATTTTTTCCACACAAGTGATGCCCTCGGCGCTGGCCACGTGAGCGAGCGCCTGCGTGGGCAGCACATCGCCAATGGCGTAAACACCAGGCACGCTGGTTCGGTAATACTCGTCCACCTTGATGTACCCGCGGTCGGTGGCTATGCCGAGGTCTTCGAGGCCGATGCTTTCGGTGTTGGGCGTTACCCCGGCAGCGCTGAGCACCACGTCGCACAAGATCGTCTCGGTGGCACCGTCCTTGCGGTTTTTCATGTTTACTTTTACTTCTTTGCCGGAGGTATCTACGCTTTCAACGGCCCAACCGGCGTATATTTTCATGCCCTTGCGGGAGTACAGTTTGGCCAGTTCCTTGGAGATGTCGGCATCCTCGCGAGGCACGAGGCCCTGTTCCATGAACTCGACAATGCTCACCTCGGTGCCGAGGGTGTGGTAGAAGTAACCGAACTCGACTCCGATAGCCCCCGCACCCACTACGACCATGCGTTTGGGCTGCTGCTCCAGTGACATAGCTTTGCGGTACTCGATGATTTTTTTGCCGTCAATGGGCAGGTTGGGCAGTTCCTTGGCCCTGCCGCCCGTGGCTACGATGATGTGCTTGGCCGTGTACTCGGTGATCTTGCCCTCGGCATCCGTGACGGCCACTTTTGGGCCTTTCACGAGTTTGCCGGTGCCGGCGATGACAGTGATCTTGTTTTTTTTCATTAAAAACTGTACGCCTTTGCTCATGCCGTCGGCTACGCCACGGCTGCGCTTGATCATGGCCCCGAAGTCGGCCCCGGTTTTGCCCTCAATTGTGATGCCGTAGTCGGCGGCATGCTTGAGGTACTCGAATACTTGGGCGCTTTTGAGCAGGGCTTTGGTGGGGATACAGCCCCAGTTGAGGCAGATACCGCCGAGATTGTCGCGCTCGATGACAGCGGTGTTCAGGCCAAGTTGGGTGGCGCGAATGGCGGCCACGTAGCCGCCGGGGCCGCTGCCGATAACGATAAGGTCGAAGTTCATGCTATGCAGGTTGGTAAGGCGATGGTTTTTGTTTATTCCGGTTCCAGGCGGATGAGGCAGAACACGGCGTAGTTGATGATGTCGCGGTAGTTGGCTTCGAGGCCCTCGGACACTTGGGTTTGGCCCGCGTTGTCCTCTATTTGTTTGATGCGCAGCAGTTTTTGCAAGATCAGGTCGGTCATACTGCTGATGCGCATCATCCGCCAAGCCTCGTCGTAGTCGTGGTTTTTGGCTTGCAGGAGCCGGATGTTTTCTTCGATGTGGTGGTCGTACAGTTTTTCCACCTGATCGGCGCTCAATTCGAGTGGGGCATCTGCGGGCAAATCCAATTGGACGAGGGCCAGCACGCAGTAGTTGACCAAACCGATGAACTCGGACTCCCGGCTGTCGGTCACGCGTTGTTGGCCTTTTTCCCCGATGGTACGGATGCGCATGGCCTTGATGTACAACTGGTCGGTAATGCTTGCCGGGCGCAGTATCCGCCAAGCCGTGCCGTAGTCCTTCGTTTTTTTCAAAAACAAATCGCGGCACCGCGCTACCACTGCTCGAAACTGTTGCTGGGTCTTTTCCATGGTTGGCGGCGCAAAAATAACAAAGTTGGCCTTGGTGTGATGCGCCAAAAACAAGTCAAATATTTTGATGCGATTTGTTTTCAATAGCGGTGCGCCAAATATTCGGCCAACATAATGTACAGAGCCAATCTACGGCAAAGTGCTTCTTGGGTGGCAAAGATGCGGCGATAATTATTCACTTCACCGGCTCGGCATCGTACACAATGTAATCCGTGTCGCCCTGCCAGGGGAAGGCATCCACCTTTTGGCGGTAATGGCAGCGGACAGGCTTGCCCTCGAACTGCTGGAGTTTTTCATATACCTCGGCGTTTTGGACCGAAAAATCCCAAGTGCTCTGCTGCGACAGCATCATGCTGCCAGCGAGGTGCAACTGGCCCTCGTAGGTCTTGAACACCACGCCTTTTTTGGAAATTTTGAACAACGTGCCCGATCGGGTGCCCTCGCTGATGGTGTAGGTGCGGTACAAGTAGTAGCCGGCGGAAAAAAGCAGCAGGCCCGCCAGCCCGATCCAAAGGCCACGACGCAGCCATTTGCGGGCGCTTTGTTTTGCTTGATGTATGTCCATAACAGTAATTTTTTGTGCGAAAGTAGGCAGTTGTTTTAGTTATTGTTGCGCCAGTGCGGGCATTTCTACGGTCAAAAAATGAAACAATCCACAAACCTTGCCCCCCATCACTGCGCATATAGGTTTCACATTCGGCGCACCTGCTCAATGACGTAGAGCACCCACCTACGGGCTGCCGAACCGTTCGTCAAGGCTGTTGAACGGTAAGCAGGCTACGGCACCTATTTCTTTTAGAGCGTGTTTAAATTTCAGTCGCCGGGCTGCAAGCGGCAAATTTTGCTTCATGCTGCGTTGAAATTTTCGCCGTAGGCACCCGGCTACGGCCTGTCTCTTATA
>JBEBHD010000366.1:0-3349 GCA_040080915.1 Saprospiraceae bacterium | reverse complement strand
GTGCTATACCTCACGTCGCCAAGTTTTCAGCATGACGGATTGGTTTTCATGCTGTAAAGTTGGTGACGCGAGGTATAAGCAACAAAAGTAAGGAATGCACAGGTTGCCCAAGTCCAGCTTCCAGTCATTTTGAAAAGGTATTGACAATTCAAAAAAAATGCCCCTACCTTTGTCACCTCAAAGAGGTTCGAGGATCTCTAAATTCGACAAAGGAGTTGCCTACGGGTGACTCCTTTATTATTTTGTAGGAAACTGAAAAGTGCCCCTCAAAATGATTTTTCTGTCCAAGCGCCACAGGCCTTCCGAGTAAATCACCCAAACGCTTCGGATATCTGAATGCAGTTTTGTGGCCAAGATGATGGCCGTACGAAGTGAATTTGAGTTTACAACTTGGTCAATATGCAACACCAAATTGGGGGCTTTTTTGTAGGTATTTCTAAAATGAGAATGCACCGCGCCATTTATGTTTTTTGCCCTGTGTAGGCGTTTGATTTCAAAATAACGAGTTTCGATCAAGGCATCCGGCACAAATATGCCAATGGTTTCGTCAAGCAGAAACACGCCCATTCCGAAGTTTTTTAGCAGTTGGCAGGCTGGCATTTCATCTAAAATCGCAGATGGCGAATGATTTTTGTGCAAAACAACAAAGCCCTTCGTTTCTGGATCGTACCCCAAAATATCAGGAAAGCAAATGATGTCTTTGATTTTTTTTGATGCGTCGTGGTTTGATTTGAAATACGCTTCCCCCGAAACCTCTTCAAAGATTTGTTGGTTCGACTTTCTCATATCGTAGTGCGGGCTGGAGGGTTAAGGCTTATTGTCTTTGAGGCCATGCGCTGGATATTTGGGTTGACATTCTTCGTGATGGGAAGCGCCCTGCATCAGCAGTTGTCATCAGGCTTCGGCAGGTGCCTTTGTGCCACTTTTTCCGCCAACTTCCCTTCGATCCACTCCCGTACCGCCGTCTCCAGCGCCTCGCCGTCGTCATTTCGCAGTAGCGGCCCATAGCTCACCTGCACGCGGATGACTGGTTCTTGAAACCGCTCCCAAGCGTGCCCGCCAAACGTCGCGTCGCCGACCCAAAAATCGCGCTTGTCCTCGAAATGCAAGGCCACGGGTGCCACGGGAATGCCCCATCGAGCCGCCGCCCGAAAAGCGCCTTTTTTGAAGGGGAGCATGCCGTCGAGATCGGACGTGGTGCCCTCCGGGAAAAGGATGACCGAAAACCCCTCGTTTTGCACCACGTCGGCCACGGCCTTCAGGATGGTAACCCGGCTGTTGCCTTCTTCGCGCCGGACGTACAGAATGCCTGCCCAGCGTGCACCCTTGCCGATCAGGGGCCAGTCGGCCAGTTCGGCCTTGGCCACGGGATAGGCATACACGTCGCGCAGCAAAATAATCGGATCGAGGTAGGAGCGGTGGTTGGCCATGAGGATGCAGGGCACATCGGGGGGCACGCCATCCACGGAGATGCGGATGCCCATACCTCGCAGCAAACGGACGGCCCAACGCTGCCGAACAGCCATGATACGAGTGGTGTCTTGCCGCAGCCAGACGCGCCGCCAGTACACTTCAGCAACGATCCGGGCGGTGTACACCACAAAAAACAACAACCGATAGGTAACTCGGAGGTATCGCATGGGGGGCAAAAGTAAAAAGGCGCGGATGTTGTCCGCGCCTTGATGGGTGGTTTTGTGGGCCAATGACCTCAGACCAACAGCCCCTCGAAAGAGCCGCGATGAGGGAGAGATTACAGATCGGTACCTGGGCAGCCGTAGCCACGGTGGCAGGCTTCGAGGAGTACGAGGGCTGCCATGAAGGCAAGGGCGAGGAATTTTTTCCAGTTCGTCATGCTTTTAAAATTTATCAGATTTCTAAATGCGCCGCAAGGCGTTGGCCGAAATTCGGGACAAAACGGAAACCAAGTCGGCATATTGTCGCAAATCCCGTGCCACCGATTTTTTCACGCAAAGGTAGGCGGTAAAAACCGAGAACCTGTCCCAAGTGTTCAAATCAGCCAAAACTATTCTTCGTGCTTGACACAACAAGCCCTAAATTCGCTGCGCCAAACCAAGTGTTTAATCGGAAAGAATCAAAGAAGCATAGTCCGATCGTGGGCCGGACATCTGATAATCCGTCTTTCTTTGATAAAATTATTCTAAAACCGTGATTTACAAAGTCAAGTTAAAAAATGCCGACGACACGGTCCTGCTGGACGATCATGTGTACGAGTGGCTCACGAACGATCCCTACTTGTCCAAAGTCAATCTGATCGGCAACCTGCGCAAGCACTCCAGCGGCTGCGTGGTTTTCCAAAAAAACTGGCGAAAGGCAAACGGTTCCTACAAAACCGAGACGATCTACCTGCACAAGATCATTGCCGAAAAATTTCTGCTCGACCAAAAGAGCGGGGGTAACAAATTGGTCAGCGCCCGAAACAACGACAAGTTGGACTGCCGCCTGGAAAACCTGTACTACCGCTCCCGCTCCACAGCCAGCCGCCTGCGCCGCACCAGCAACAAAACCGGTTTTACCGGCGTGTACCAAGAGAGCAACCGCTTTCGGGCCGTAATTTCCATCAAGGGCAAGGCCGTACACCTCGGTATGTTCGACACGCCCGAAGAGGCGGCGCTGGCCTACAACAGGGCCTCCAAAGAAATTTACCGGGAAGAAGGCAAGGCAACAAGCAAGGCGAAGTGAACCGATACTTCAGTGCATCCGGTCACTGCGGGCGGGCAGGGTTTGCATCACCCCTGCCTCGTACCGGAGGTATTCCTGCCAGCGTGCCCACGCTGGCTCTTTTCCGAAATACTGCTCGGCCAGATCGAGAAACAATCGGTAGTGCCCGGCCTCGGCTACCATGAATTTGTGATACCAGCCCCGCAAGTCTTCGTCGGCGCAGTGCAGTGACAACAGCCGAAAGCGCTCACAGCTCCGTGCCTCAATAAGGGCGCAGGTGAGCAGGCGCTCCAACAGAGTATCGTCGCGGGTGCCGCCTTTTTTTTGAAATTTCAGCAACTCGTTCACGTACTCGTCTTTGCGTTGGCGACCGAGTTGAAGGCCGCGTTTTTTCAGTTCGGCCAGCACCATGCGAAAATGCCCCCATTCTTCGGTGACTACAGGTGCCAGTTCCTCAACGAGTTCGAGGCGATCCGGGTACGCCTGAATAAGAGAAATACAAGCTGTGGCCGCCTTTTGCTCGCAATAGGCGTGGTCGGTCAGGATTTCCGCCAAATCCATTTCCGCCAAGTTGGCCCAGCGCGGGTCGGTGGGGAGTTTGAGTCCGAGTGTGGTGTTCATTTTAGCGGGTGAGCGGGTGAGCGGGGTGAGCGGGGTGAGCGGGTGAGCG
>JBEBHD010000365.1:0-3354 GCA_040080915.1 Saprospiraceae bacterium | reverse complement strand
CACCCGGCTACGGCTGCAAATTTCGCCTTGCCTGAAACAAAATTCGCTCGCTTTCGCCTCGGCACTGAAATTTAAACACGCTCTTAAACACGCTCTTATTTGAATGAAAAATTCCAAGTCACGGCGGGCACGATACCAAACAGGCTGGTTTTTACCGCTTCGCTACTGCCGCCGTCCGCTTCCCGAAAGTCAATGGAATAGGCGTTTTTTCGGTTGTAGGCATTGTAAATGGAAAAACTCAGTTCTGATTTCCAGTTGTCTCGCTCCTTGAGTTTCAGCGTTGCGCCGAGGTCTAACCGGTGGTAGTCGGGCATTCGATCAGCGTTGCGGTCGGTAAACAGATTGACTATAGAGCCATCTACCTCGTATTTGCCTGCCGGGAAGGTGACCGCATCGCCGGTGTAGTACACCCAGGCAGCCGAAAGTGTCCAGCGCGGCGACAAGCGGTATGTGGCCACCACAGAAATGTCGTGTGTTCGATCCTGCCGGGCCGAAAACCAGGCACCTGAATTGATGGCATCGAACTGACGCTCCGACTTGGACAGGGTGTACGAAACCCAGCCCGTGAGTTTGCCCGTGTTTTTTTTCAAAAAAAACTCCGCGCCGTATGCCCGGCCCCGGCCGAAAACGAGCTCGGCATCCAGATCGGGGTTCAGAAACGTGCGTGCACCGTCTTCGTACTCCACCAAGCCCGACAAGTTTTTGTAGTACAACTCGGTGCTAAACTCAAAAGCGTTGTCTGCGAAGTTTCGAAAATAGCCAATGGCAAACTGGTCGCTCGTTTCGGGCTTGATCAGGGGCGTGCTCGGCAGCCACAGGTCGGTTGGCGTGCCCGAGGTCGAGTTGGAGAGTTGGTGCAGGTACTGGTTGGAGCGGGCGTAAGACAGCTTTACGGAGCTTACATCGTTGAGCAGGTAACTGGTGCTCAGGCGTGGTTCGAGGCGGAGGTAGGTGTTGAAAAACGCGCCCGAGCCATGTTGAACACGGCCGATTACCTCGTCGGCCTCGTTGTAGGTTTTTTCCTCGTAGGGGCCTACGTTGCTGAACGCGCTCAGCCGCAGGCCGTACTGCACGGTCAAGCGCTCGCCGATGCTTTGCTCGTTGTCGGCGTACAAACCAGTTTCGAGGGCTTGTTGCGAGGCGAGGTCCACCTCGGTGTTGGAGGTGCCGTTGGGGTCTTCGGATACGAACTTGCCCGGTTTGAAGCGGTGGTAAATGGCGTTCCAGCCAAATTGCAGGCTGTTGGCCGCGTTGGGGTACCAGTTGAAGTCCTGCTTGAGGTTGTAGTCGTAAATTCCAGCTTGCAGGCTGATGGCCGTTCCGGCATTGTCCACGCCAAAACCGTAATCGAAGTCGCTGTAGATGAACGAGGTGTTGGCGAACAGTTTGTCCGAAAAAATGTGGTTCCAGCGCAGGGTGGCGGTGGTGTTGCCCCAGTCTAGCCCCACGCCGTTGCCAAGCCCAAACACGTCCCGGCCAAAGTAACCCGAGAGGAAGAGCCGGTCTTTTTCTCCGAAGGCATAGTTTGCTTTGACGTTGAAGTCATAAAAATACAGGTCGGTCTCGTCAAAGCTGCTCGTGAAGGCCTTGAGCAACAGGTCGGCGTAGGTGCGCCTGCCGGAGAGGATGATGGAGCCTTTGTCCTGTTGAAGCGGCCCTTCCAGCGTAAAGCGCGAAGCGATGAGGCCGATGCCCCCGGAGCCGCCCCAGGATTTGTTGTTGCCGTTTTTCATGCGAATGTCCAACACCGAGGATGCCCGCCCGCCGTATTGGGCTGGCATGGCACCCTTGTACAGTTTCACGTCTTTGAGTGCGTCGGAATTGAACACCGAAAAAAAGCCGAGCAAATGGGAAGCATTGTACACCGGGGCCTCGTCAAGCAGCACCAGGTTTTGGTCCGCATCGCCGCCGCGCACAAAAAAGCCTGCATTGCCCTCGCTGTTTGGGCTTACGCCCGGCAGGAGCTGGATCGTTTTGAGGATATCCTGCTCACCAAACAGCACGGGCAGCAGTTTGGTATCTTGGATGTCGAGTGTGGCCGCACCCATTTCGGCGCTGCGCAGTTGGTGATCGGCGTTGGAGGCTGACACCACCACTTCCTTCAGCAGTGCGGCGGCCTGCAGCGACAGGTCTAAACGCAGGTTTTTTTGTAGATCAATTTCCTGTTCCAAAATTTGATAGCCCACATAGGAGCACACGATGCGATGTTTGCCCTGTGGCAAGGAGAGGGAGAAAAAACCGTATTCGTTCGTGCTGATACCAACGGAAGCAGTAGGTGCCGCCACGGTTGCAAACAGCAGTTCTTCTCCGCTTTGTGCGTCGCGTACGTATCCGCTGATGGTCAGGTTTTGGCTTTTGAGGGTAGCCAGGGAGGCTATGGCGAGCAAGCCCGTCAGGATTTTCTTCATGCTTATGATGCCTTTCTTGAGTAGGTTGCTCAGGTGGCAGTGCAGTTGCACGACTTCAATGAACAGGTTAGTTTTATCAACGAACGGAGTAAAAACCTCAACTGTCCCTGACTTGGGGTATTCTGCGCGGTACGACCAAAAGGTTCGCGATGCCTCAATAGTATGTTGCTCAACGGACGCTGCATCATACAACTGACACAGATCATTTTCTATGCTGTGGACGGTCATGCAATTCCCTTGGTGAATGCAGGCACTTTTGTGTCGCCCAGACGTATTTTGGGGCATTTTTTCAACTACCCTTCTCTCAACTCAACTTTGCGCATTATGAACGCTTACGCACCAATTTCAACGATCATGGTCACCGATTTGGTCACGGTCAACCCGGAAGAAAACTTGCTTGCCGTGAAGAAAATCTTCGATACGCACACTTTCCACCATTTGCCGGTGGTGCGCTTTCGAAAAATCGTCGGCATCGTTTCCAAAACAGATTTTGCACACTTCACAGGGGGCTTGAACCACGCTGGAGATCGAGACAACACAGCCTTGTTGGAGCGTACCAAAGTGGAGGACATCATGACAAAAGGTATTGGAAAATTAGAGCCGGACGACCGGATCAACGTGGCCCTCGAGATTTTCAGCAAAAACTGGTTTCATGCCTTGCCCGTGGTGGAGCACGACGAATTGGTGGGCATTGTGACTACCCAGGACCTGATCAAGGCCCTGCTGAATGAGAAGCCGAAGGAGCCGCATCTGGTTTATGAAAACCTGGACTGACCGGATTTTCGTGCTGAACCTTTTCCAGCGGGCTGCGTTCAGCAGATGGTTCAAAGTGAACGTTTCACCACAGATTCGCGCAGATTAGCACAGATTTTTCACGGAGAAACCTGTGTTAATCTGCGCGAATCTGTGGTGAAAAATGGTGCGCCGCAGGCGGGCACCAAATAGT
>JBEBHD010000158.1:0-12595 GCA_040080915.1 Saprospiraceae bacterium | reverse complement strand
GCTCATGACTTCAACAAAATCTGGAAGTTATTGTAGAATGAAACAACCATGCGCTTCCCCGTTGTTCGCCATGATGTACAGCGCCGCACCGGAATTGCCCACCGTTCCCACCGGGACCGTTGAGTCGTCGGCCACGGCGTGTCGGAAAACGAAACCGTCCACGAGGGTAAAACTGTCGGGGCGAAACAGGTAGAGCAGGGTTCGGGAGTTGTCGGTGCTGTCGCCCGGTGTACCGATATCGCCGTCCAGCACGGTGGGATGCGCCTGCCAGTCGCGTTCGCCAAGATCGAGCTCGCTGCCAGCAAAGCCACCGTAGAACCGCACCCCCGATAGCATCTCGAAGCGTGCGGAGCGGTCCACGGTCTCGGTGGGCCGATAAACGCCCTCGGCCACCCACACTTCGTCGCCCGACACGGCGGCGGCCAGGGCACTGTGGAGGTCGGTGTAGGCATCCGTCCAGGAGGTGCCCGTGTTTGTGCCCGAGGCGGCGGGATCAACGTAAAATCGGTTTTGGGCAACGGCGGGCGAAAAAAGCGCCGTTGAAAGTAAGAGGTATAATAGCCTGTATGTGCGGTTCATGTTCGTGGATGATTTGCAAAGCGTGAGCAAAAAGAATGCTGAACGTCAACGAACACAAGGCCCGCAAGACCTTGCCCGGTGCGTGCCGCTCTTTGTTTCGGTTCGCAGCAGGACAGGTCTTGCGCGCCTTGTGTTTCGGGCAAATTACCTGCGCACGGTGCGCAAGGTTTCCACTCCGGTTGGCGTGAACAGGCTGACAAGGTACGAGCCTTCAGCCAGAGGCGGCAGTTGCGTCGAGGGCAGCGAGGTAAGCCCTTCTGCCAGATCAAGCGACCGTTCGTACACCTGACGGCCCAATGCGTCACAGATACTCAGGCGTGCGGCGCAGGGGACCGTTGCCTCGATCTGCAGGCGAAAAACCGTCGCCGAGGGATTGGGATACACCGAAAGATGGTATAGAGGAACCTGATCGGCTTCCTGCAACACGGGGACGGACACTAGGGCCATGTCGGAGAGATGCAGTTGCAGGGCGTAATGTTTCAGACCTTCGTCATACGCCTCCGAAGGGATGCTTTCGGGAAGCAGGTGCAGCAAGGGCCTGGCATCGCGAAAGGGGCGCAACAGCGTGGCCTGCACAAAGAACAGGGGCTTTCCAGGGTCCGTGCCGTATGTTTCGGCACCCCCGAACCAAAGCAGGCGCAGCTCGCCGGGATGGGTCAAGTGCCAGGCTCGATCCTGTGCAGCCCCGGATGGAATGGGAAAGGCCCAACGCACGCCGGTAACGCGCACCAGATTGGTGTCGAACCCTATGGCGGCCTGCCATCCGAGGAGATCGCGGCGGCTCATGCCGAAAACGGGTATCTCGATATCCTGCCCCCGCAGGCCAGCCGATGCGTGCAAGCCCCATGCAAGCGGCTCGTACAAAGAACGGTCGGCAGTTGTTCCCTGTTGAAAATTACCCGGGATTGCATTGCCGTTCGCGTCGCCAACTTTAAAGCCTACAAACTCGGTATTGCCGTCCAAACCGGATGTTGGCGGAAGGGCAAACTCTTCAAATTCCTCGTCGGCAAATTTATTCGGTTGGGATATGTCGGTATAATCATTGCCCGCCCCAGTTCCAGCATGGATCACAGCAAACGGATTGGTTGCATTTTCCACCGCGCTTTTCAAGTCTTTGTCAATAAAGCGCCAAGAGTTCGCTGAAGGGAACGACGTGATCAGCCCGAGGATTAACTTGCGTATTTCGACAATGTCCGCAGTAGTGGGAGAGGTGCTCATGTTGACATCTGAGGCCAGTAGTTTGAACCCAGTCAACGGCACCAATCCAAGGACGTGTCTGTTGATCGCGATCATGTCCGCAGTACTCACTCCGTTGTAGTAGTCGTTGGCTTTTTTCAACACTACATTTTGCTCTGCGCTTTGCAGGGAACATACGCACTTCGATGTCGTGGCACCGTTGGTGTGGCCGTTGTAGCGGCAGTTTGGGTAATTGCCGTCGTGGTAGTTGACATAGTAGTCCCAGTTTGTGATCGGCTGTCCACTTGCGTTTTCGGCGCTAATATCAAGAATTCCCCCCTCTGCACAAATATCGTCGTCGGGCGTGTCGGGCGAAAACTCTGACCCGGTCAGCACCAAGCAAGGGGCGCTGCTGTTGGCCTTGAGCACTGCCGCGTCGAGAAAGTGCATGGCCTCAATGTAGCCGTTGTCCTGCGTGCTCAACACGATAGTGGCCAGCAAGGCCGTGGGGCTGCTGGGAGACAAGGGGATATTTTGCTGATCGGTCACATACTCCACCCGCAGGTAGGTGTTCATCACGTCGGTCACGGTGATGCAGTCGTTAGGGCTGCAATGGGGCGAATTGGTCTCCGAGGCATCGAGATCGAACGTGCCCGTCTTTTTCACCCTGATGGCGGCGCGGATGTCGCGCAGGTAAATGGTCGTGCTGGCCGACGAAACGGCGACCAGATCAAATGCCATCAGCCCGGAGCAATCGCCACCCTGGTAGGTCGTGTTCCGCACCACGCGCAGTTCGATGTCCGAACACAACTGGGTCAGGCAATTCTGTGTGTTCCAGGTTGCCTCCGAACTGCCTCCACGGTTGGGCTTGCAGCAGGAAACGTCGCCGCCGTCCATCCGTCCGCGGTCGGCAAACCCCACGACGGCCTCCGCGCACTCCGATTCGAGCTGAGGGCCGTCGAATATGATGTAGAACAAGGTGTTCGTGACCGAGGCCGAGGTTTGGCCGCCCTCCACCTGCACTTGCCCGATGTGGTGTGCGTACAGCCGGTATTTGTTCTGCAATTTGAACCCCCGGACGGACGAGGCTGGCATCAGTCCGCCCTCGATCCAGGGAACCAATGCACCGTTGATGCCAGTAGTATTTTGGCCGGGGTCAACGGTCAGCAAAAAGTCCAGCTCTTCCCACTCAATATCGGCGTTGGTGGGCGAGTTGATGTACACCCACACGGGCATCCTTTTGCGCATGGGGAATCCGGGCTTGGGGTCGTCCGTGGCGGCCCCGAGGCGCAAAAACGGCTCGCTCGTTGCGCTGGCGCACGCGGTTGTGGGTTGAGCACCTTGCTTGGGAAGGGACAACAAGTCGTGGCAAGCTTGCACGTTGTCATTGCAGGTTATCGTGTTGCTCTCGCCGTCCGTCAATACAAAAGTGTAGCCCATTCCGGTGGGTTCGACAATCTCGCCAGGGAACACGTCCACCGACATGGTGAACAGCGGCATACGCCCAAACACTGACCAAGAGAGCGGGCTGGCGGCGGACACCTCGTACGAAAACTGGTTGCTGATCGGATCGTAACTGAAAACAGGAGAACTCTCGCTGTTCTGGTTGTTCAGTCCGGGGTAAACTGGCGCGCAGTCGTCGGTGGCCTTGAGGTTCACGTCCGAGATGCCGGGGCCGCTTACGGAAAGGTTCCAAGGCGTGGTGGACAACGTGCCGGTCAGGAACAGGCTGTTGAAGGTGAAAGCGTATTCCGTCTGGATGTTTCCCTGACTGCCCGTGCGCACCAAGTAAAAGTAGTAGTTCACCCGGTAGCAGCCGTCCTCACAGCCCGGGTCGCCGTAATTGGAGGAAATGGGAAGGGCTTCTTCGCATACCTCGATTTTCCAGTCGCTGCACGAAAGGCTTGTCTGCCCCCACGCCGGCACCCCTCCCAGCGCCAGTGCCGCCAGCACGGCCAACAAAAATCGCATAACTTTTCGGCGCAGGCCCATCTTCTCAAAAAGGCTGGCGAACGTCGCGCAGGAAGGCGTTTGCCCCCCCCCCGGGACTGCCGGGCTGCGGTGCGGTACACGGAATCGGTGTGTTGTTTCATAAAAATCGGTTTGTGATTGTGAAAAAATAAAGGTGAAAAACCGGGCTTGGCCCGTGGTGCAAATTTATCCTCCCATTCAAGTCCAAAACAAGGACACTTTTGCAGATTTCAATCCATGCAGATTGTTGATTCTGTGCAAAAATTCGCCATGAAAACGCAGAGGACCACAGTACGCGATCACGTTCTGTGGCCCTCTGCGCAACTTTTTTGTGCTGCGAAATCTATGAGCGTAATTTTTACACGATACTAATGCGCTTATGGGAAAGCAACCCCACGCATCTTATTTCCGGTTGCTATCCTGCTTGCCAAATACCTTTTTCAGAATCTCGGTCGAGCGCAAGGCTGGATTGCGACGAATGTCCTTTTCCTCTTCTTGAATTTTGCCAAACAAGCCATCCAGTGCTTTGGAAGTGACGTGGTCATCCAGGTCATTGTTCACTTTGGAAACCAACGGAATGTTGTTGTACGCGTTTGCGGCGCTGCGCCAAAGGTCATTGGCCCCGATATCGTCAAGAGCCTTCACGATCACCGGGTTGAACTTGCCGTACAGCTGCTCAAACGTGGACTTGCGCAGGTAGGCGGTGGCCGAGTTGTCGGCACCCATCAGGATGTCCATCGCGTCTTGGATGGTCATGCCGGTGATAGCGCTGGCGAAGATGGGCGCAGCTTCTTTGGCCGCATTTTCGGCACCCCGGTTCATTTTTTCGATCAGGTCGGCCTCCACATTGGCAAAGCCGGGCACTGCCTTGAGCCGACTCACCACCTTTTGGGCCTCTTCGGGCAGCAAAATTTTGTACGCCGCGCTTTTGTAGTAGCCATCGGTAGCGGACAGCTCGTTCACGCCTTTTTCAACGCCCTTCGACAGGGCTTCTTTGAGGCCCTTGCCGACTTCGGCGCTGCTGAGGTCGCCGCCGCCGAGGATTTCCTTGGCTCCTTTCTGCAGGTCTTTCAAAAATTGGGCAGAACCAACGGCCAACCCGAAGTTGACCAAAAACAATGTGAGTGCGATCTTTTTCATTTTTTGTGCTAAATAGTTGAGTGAATGGTTGTTGGCTTGGGAGTTATAGATGGTTTACTTGCGGTTGGCATCTTGCTTGACAAACACCTTTTTCAGCAAAGTCGTCGTCCGTGCCGTCGTGTTGCGGCGGATGTTTTTTTCTTCTTCCTCTACTTTGGCGAAAAGCCCCTTGAGTGCCTCTTTGGTCACGTAGTCGCCCAAATCGGCGTTCACTTTGGTTACCAACGGCACTTGGTTGTAGGCATCGGCGGCACTTTTCCAAAGACTGCTGGCCCCGATCTTGTCCAACGAAACCCCGATTTTGGGCTTGAACTTGTCGTACAACTGCGGGTACGTAGTTTTGTTTAGGTACGCGGTTGCGGCATTATCGGCACCCATCAGAATGTTCGTCGCGTCTTGAAACGTCATGCCCTTGATGGCTGAGAGGAAGATCGGCCCGGCTTCTTTGGCGGCATCTTCGGCTCCCCGGTTGATTTTTTCGAGCAGTTCATTTTCCAAATTGGTAAACCCGGGCACCACCTTGAGCTTGCTCGTGACCGTGCGGGCTTCTGCGGGCAACTGGATTTTGTAGATGCTTTTGAAATAACCGTCGGGCGCAGAAAGCGCGTTCACGCCCTTGGTCACGCCTTTGTCGAGAGCGCCCTTCAGGCCTTGGCCGATTTCGGTGAGAGAGGGCTCGTCAAGGACTTCCTTGGCGATTTGTTGAAGTGTGTCGCAGCTGCCAAAGAGGACGGGGAGCAGCAGGAGGAGGAAAATGGGTGTAACTTTTTTCATGATATATGTTGTGTGCGGGCAAAATTGCGGGCCTTTTAACCGATTTTTCAAGCAACTATTTTGGTCGGAGGCATAACGTTTGGTTAAGGTTTTTTTCCACGAGAGACAAAAAGAGGAATTTTGGCCCCCACGAGCATATCGCAAACCCTCGCCCGCCCCGCATTTTTGAAAAATTTTAAAAAAAATACGAAGCCATGCGCACCCTCCTTTTTGCTTGTCTGCTTTTCGCCACGCCGGTTTTGGCGCAAGACCCCGCCTATGGATTGTATGTCCACCAAGCCGATTCTCTGTTCCGACTCGGCGAGTTCCGAGCCTCGGCCACGACATTTTCACAGGCGTTCGAGGTGCTCGGTTGGCGTGGCGTTTCGGACGACCGGTTTACGGCAGCGCGGGCGTGGTCGCGGGCGGGTGTACCCGATTCGGCTATTTACCAACTGCAACGGCTCCTCGACAAAACCGATTTTTTGGACACGAAGAAAGACTGGATGCTGGAGCCGGACTTTGCCGTGATTCAAAACAGTTTCGGCTGGCAACGACTGATGACCCAATGGAACATGAAGCAGGAAAAAATGGAAAAAATCCGCTCGAACCCGCTATCGATCGAATTGGAGCAAATCCATTTCCTTGACCAATATTACCGCGTAAAACGAGACAGTGTACTCGAATTTCACAGCCTGAAATCGCCTGAAATGCAGGACTGGATGCGGCGCTGGAACTTGCAGGACTCGCTCAACTATGTGCGGGTGAACGAAATACTGGAACAACACGGCTGGCTCGGCCCCGATGAGGTGACGGAATACGCCTCAAGAGCATTTTGGCTGGTGCTCCAGCATGCCGACCGGAATTTGCCCGGACAAGAAAAATGGCTGCCGGTCATGCGCGAAGCTGTGCAACAGGGCAAGGCCAAAGCCCAAGACCTGGCCTATCTCGAAGACCGGGTGCTCAAAAACCAAGGAAAACCCCAGCGCTATGGCAGCCAAATGCACACCGACCCGGTGACTAAGGAATTTCTCCTGTACCCCGTCGAAGACCCCGCCAACTTGGATGCGCGCCGAAAATCGGTGGGATTGGGGCCGATACAACACTACCTCGAACAAATGGGCGGGGCATGGAAACAGTGACGCGCACCCATCGGGGACAAGTCAATTTAGCCTACTTTTGCCGCCCGTTTTGCTTGACCATTTTTTCCACACGCACATGAAATTCGCCACCAAGGTTATTCACGCCGGTATCGAGCCGGATCCTTCTACCGGGGCCATTATGACCCCTATTTTTCAAACCTCCACCTACGTGCAAGCCGCTCCAGGCGACCACAAAGGCTACGAGTATGCCCGCACTCAAAATCCTACACGAACGGTTTTGGAAAAAAACCTCGCCGCGCTCGAAAACGGCACGGATGCTATCTGTTTCGGGTCGGGCCTCGCCGCTCAGGATGCCGTGATGAAACTCCTGAAAACCGGCGACGAGGTGCTCTCCGTCAACGACCTCTACGGCGGCTCCTACCGCCAAATGGTGCGCGTGTACGGCCCTTGGGGCCTGAAAAGCCGATACGTGGACATGACCGATGCCACATCGGTAGAATCCGCCATCGGCCCCGACACCCGCATGATCTGGATCGAAACGCCAACCAACCCCATGCTGAGCATCGTGGACATCGAAGCCGTTTGCGCGGTGGCCCGCAAACGCGGCATCCTGTCGGTGGTGGACAATACCTTCGCTTCGCCCTACCTCCAAAATCCACTTGATCTTGGTGCCGACATCGTGCTGCACTCGGCCACCAAGTACCTCGGCGGGCACTCCGACGTGGTACACGGCTGCCTCATCGTGCGCGATGCCGAACTGGCGCAGCGCCTGCATTTTATTCAAAATGCTACCGGCGCGGTGCCCGGCCCGCAAGACTGTTTTCTGATCCTGCGCGGCATCAAAACTTTGCACCTGCGCGTTCAGCGTTCCTGCGAAAACGCCGCCGCCATCGCCGAATATTTGGCCGCACACCCCAAGGTGGCCAAGGTGTACTGGCCCGGTTTTGCCCACCACCCCAACCACGCTGTGGCCAAAAGACAAATGCGCATGTTCGGCGCAATGGTTTCTTTTGACCTCAAGGACAACGCTCCGGAGGCCGCCAACCGGGTGTTGAGCGGGACCCACCTATTCTCGCTGGCCGAGTCGCTGGGCGGTGTGGAATCGCTCATCGGTCACCCGGCCAGCATGACGCACGCCAGTATCCCGCGCGAAGAACGACTGAAAGTGGGCCTGACCGATTCGCTCATTCGCCTCAGCGTGGGCGTGGAAGACGTGGGCGATTTGATCGCCGACTTGGATGCCGCTATTGGCTGACACATAACTATTTTTGCCAGCACATGAAAGATTTGAAATACCTCGTCGCGTATGTCCTGCCCATGAGCGCTGTGCTGGCCTTGAGCTGGAAAGGCCCGTGGGCCTGGGCCACGGTCGTGCTCGGTTTCGGCATCATTCCCGTGCTCGAAACCTGGATGCCGAAGTCTACTGAAAATATACCACCGGAAAACGAGGAGCCGCGCTCGCGCCGGCTGCTGTTCGATGCCATGCTGTACCTCAACCTGCCCATCCTGTTCGGCATCGTTTTCTGGTTTTTGTACACGGTACAATTTCAAACCTTGACGGTATCGGAACTACTGGGGTTGACGCTTGGCACGGGCATCGTGGTCGGGTCGGTGGGCATCAACGTGGCCCACGAACTGGGCCACCGGGTGTCGGGCTACGAGCAGGCAATTTCCAAATGGATGCTTTTGCCCGCATTGTATCAGCATTTTTTCATCGAGCACAACCGCGGTCACCACAAAAACGTGGCCACTGACCTCGATCCGGCATCGGCCCGGAAGGGCGAATGGTTGTTTGCGTTTTGGCCGCGTTCAATGGCTGGCGGTTGGTTGGGTGCATGGCGGTTGGAACGCGAGCGTTTGGAAAAAAACAGCCAGCCGCTGTGGGGTACACACAACGAAATGGTGCGTTTTCAGGCCTGGCAAACCGCCTGGTTGGCTGGCATCATGTTTATTCTGGGCTGGAAAGCACTCGCGGGCGCAGTGGCCATCGCCCTCGTAGGCGTGCTGCTGTTGGAAACCATCAACTACGTTGAGCATTACGGCTTGCGCCGAAAGATGCTGCCTTCCGGCCGCCCCGAACCGGTTGCGCCTACGCACTCCTGGAATAGCGATCACGAAATGGGCCGCATTTTTTTGTACGAGCTCACCCGCCACAGTGACCACCATTACAAAGCCACGCGCAAGTTCCAAATCCTGCGCCACCTTGACGACAGCCCCCAACTGCCCTTCGGCTACCCAACCAGCGTGCTGCTGGCCCTGGTGCCGCCGCTGTGGTTTCGGGTAATGAACGGGCGAGTGCCTGCCTCCACTTAATGATGCCCCCGTTTTGTTACAAAAAAAGTTGAATTTATCCCCCGTTCTGTTACAAAACAAGTTGAAACTAACCCCCGTTTTGTTACAAAAATGTAACCATTCCGATTGAGGTCAAATCAGGCGATACCGGCCGACTGCGTTCCCTGCACATGTTCATGGACGATGCCCCCCATGCCATGGCCGTTCGGTTGTACGCGGGCGGGCTGCGACGAGATGCCGTCAGGACACTTGCAGGCAAGGAGTATACGTTGCTGAGCATGCCCTATTACCTGGCGGGACAGATGGAACAATATCTGGAATGGGCTGCCCGCCCATAGCGTCAATAAGCACGGCCCCAACGTTCCGCCGCTCTTTTTTCAAAACATTGCCAATATTTGCAGCATACTATGCCCACACCTAAACAGCTCAAACTGCAACACCTGCTCTGGCGAGCCGGCTTCGGCCCCACCACCGAAACCTGGCAGCGCTGGCAGGCCGTTGAGGAAAAAGACTGGTGGCTCACCCTCCAGAAAAGTTCGGCACTCAAACCCGACAAGTTCGACATCGCTGACGATGCTGTCCACGGGCTGACCATGGGCGTGGGCGAGTTCATCAAGGTGGAACAAGCCAAGGGCGACGAGATGAGCAAGGAGGAAAAAAAGCAGCTCCGCCAGGAAAACCGCGCACTGCTGCAAAGCCTGAACCTGATCTGGCTCGACGAGATGGTGGTGACCCGCTCGCAGGTGCGCGAAAAACTGGCGTTCTTTTGGCACGGCCACTTTGCCAGCCGAAACCTCAACACGCTGTTCCAGCAAGACCTGCTGCACGTCATCCGGGAGCACGCCCTCGGCAATTTCCGCGACCTGCTCCGCGGCGTGTCCAAAAGCGCGGCCATGCTCGCCTTTCTCAACAACCAGCAAAACAAAAAGGCCAGTCCCAACGAAAATTTTGCCCGCGAGGTCATGGAATTGTTCACCATGGGCCGCGGCCATTACACCGAAACCGACATCAAAGAAGCTGCTCGTGCGTTTACCGGCTGGAGTTTCGGCCTGAATGGCGACTTTACTTTTCGAAAAAAGCAACACGACACCGGCACCAAGACCGTGCTCGGCAAAACGGGCAACTTCACCGGAGACGATGTGCTCGATATCCTGCTCGAACAGCGCCAAACCGCCCGCTTCATCGCTCGCAAATTATACCGGTTTCTTGTCAACGAGGAAATCGTGCCCGACGACCGTGTGCGCCAATTGGGCGATCTGTTTTTCGACAGCGGCTACGATATTATGGCGCTGCTCAACGCGGTGTTTACCAGTCCCTGGTTTTACGAAACCGAAAATATCGGCGGCAAGATCAAGTCGCCCGTCGAACTCTGGGTGGGCATCCGGCGCACCCTGCCGCTCCAACTGGACGACCCCGAAGCCCAACTGCTCCTGCAACGGGCACTCGGGCAGGTTCTTTTCCACCCGCCCAACGTGGCTGGCTGGCCCGGCGGCAGGACGTGGATTGACAGCACATCGCTCATGTTGCGGCTTCGGCTGCCGCATATCATCGCCGCCAATGGTGCCCTCGACATCGGTTCCAGATCCGACGACGACGTGGCGATGGGGCAAAATCGGGGAGGCAGGCTGCAGGCCCGCCTCGCCTTGGATGTGGACTGGAAACCACTGCTCGGCATTTTCGGCGGCACGCCGGATACCGAAATACTGCCCGCGCTCGCCCGTTTTCTCTGGCAAACACCAAATGCCAACCCGCCTGCGAGCGTGCTGAAAAATCACACCGATACCGGTACGAGGGAACAACTCGTGAAAACGACCGCGTTGCAACTGATGGCCACGCCGGAATACCAACTTTGCTGATTTAGGCCACCCCGCTCATCAATTCGCAGGAGGTGTGCATCACCTCCCCGTCGTCGGAGAGGTTTTCGAGCAACACTGAAGAGATGGCGTTCACCCTTCCGGCCGAGGCGGGCATTTCGATTTTGATATAATTGTCTGTAAAACCGCTCAGCAGCGCCGGGTTTTTGTGTTGCTCGAACAGTACAGGCCGCACCGAGCCGAGGTGCTGGCGGTAAAACTCCCTGCGTTTCATTTCTGACAGGCCGCGCAAGGCCTGGTTTCGTTGACGGCGTTCTTCCACGGGAACCGTGCCCGGCATTTCCGCCGCAGGCGTATTGGCCCGCTCGGAATAGGTAAAAACGTGCAGGTACGACACATCAAGCGTTTGCAGGAACTGGTAGGTTTCCAAAAAGTCAGCCTCCGTTTCGCCGGGGAAGCCCACGATCACATCGCAGCCGATGCAGGCGTGCGGCATGCGGGTTTTGATGGCCGAAACCCGTGCGGCGTACAAATCACGGCGGTAGCGGCGGCGCATGTCGCGCAATTGTTTGTCGTTGCCCGACTGAAGCGGCACATGGAAATGCGGCATGAAACGACGACTTTCCGACACGAGCGCTATGATCTCGTCGGTCAGCAGGTTGGGTTCGATGCTGCTGATGCGGAAACGTGGAATGTCCACTTCCGCGTCCAGGGCACGCACGAGGTCAACAAACAGGGCCTCCTTTTTCGAGTGTTCGCCTTCGATGACAGCGGTGCCGTTGCCAAAATCGCCGAGGTTGACCCCCGTGAGCACGATTTCCTGTGTGCCCTGATCAGCAATGCGGCGGGCATTGGCCACGGCGTTTTCCAGCGTATCGGAGCGGCTGGCACCGCGTGCAAGCGGGATGGTGCAAAAAGAGCACTTGTAGTCGCAGCCGTCCTGTACTTTCAGGAACGAGCGCGTGCGGTCGCCGAACGAGAACGACGCGCTGAACGTGTTCACGTCGCGCACTTCGCCTGCGTGTACCATGCCCTTGCCGGGGGATTTGGACAGGTCATCCACATAGTCCAGAATGCGGAATTTTTCGCCGGCACCCAGCACGAGATCCACGCCGGGAATCTCGGCGATGTCGTGTGGTTTCAGTTGAGCGTAGCAGCCGGTCACGACCACAAAGGCATCGGGCTGGCGGCGCAGTGCCTGGCGGACGATCTTTTTGCACTCCTTGTCGGCCTGTTCGGTCACCGAGCAGGTGTTGATGACGTAGATATCGGCACCCTCCTCGAAGCGAACGGGCCAATAGCCGCTGTCCTCGAAAAGCCGCGCGAGGGCGGAGGTTTCCGAGTAGTTCAGCTTGCAGCCGAGGGTGTGAAAAGCGACGGTTCGCGGTGTGGCCATCTGTGTAAAAACTGGGGCAAAGGTAGGGCGGAAATGGCTGAGAGTACTTGCCAGATGGCGGGGAAAACGAACAAACCTGTTGGAACAGATTTTATTTGCAACGCCATATTCCTTTTAAAGCCAGAGCCGATGCGTTCAATTTTTGATTCGACTGATACCGTTTTTGAACACGCTTCGTGGCTTCGTTCGCTCATTGGTATTCCGCGTTCGCATCTTTAAACGCCGCGTTTAAACATTAGGCCCATAAACAATGGTTCGTGAAAGAAATTAAGCGGCCAATGGGGCATAACTTGTTGAAAATAAAAGTTCTTTGATTTTTGGGTTGTTTTTTATACCGCGCGTCGCCAAGTTTTCAGCATGAAAACCAATAC
>JBEBHD010000157.1:0-12605 GCA_040080915.1 Saprospiraceae bacterium | reverse complement strand
TTTCGCCTTGCCTGAAACAAAATTCGCTCGCTTGCAGCCCGGCGACTGAAATTTAAACACGCTCTTAGCCTAAGCCTATTGCAGCCGGGCATTGCCAACTAATTTCAAGGTAAATCTTGATAAAGCGAAACGGGCCTTAACCCGCATGGGCCTTGCTTTGCCCATGTTTTATCAAAAAAAATTTACCGCTATGACAAAAAGAACACTGCTGCTGTTCGGCATTTTTTTCGCTGTTGCCCAGTCCCCGATCTATGCCCAAACCCGCTACTTATACGTCAGCGACGCAGGCAACTTCAACGACCCGCCCTGGCAAATCCTGCGATTTGACGAAAACGGCGAGAACGGTGTGGTTTTCATTTCCGATCACTTGGCATGGCCACAGGACATCTTGTTTCTCGAAAACAGCAACACCGTGCTGATCACCAACCTGAACACGGGGCGGATTTCCAAATTCAATGCCACCACCGGTGCCTTTACCGGCGAATTCGCCACCGGCATTGCTGGCCCCACGCGCATGAAAATCGGCCCCGATGGCCTGCTGTACGTCTTGCAATGGCAGGGCAACGGCAAGGTGCTGCGATACAATGTGAACGGGACATCAGTCGGCCCATTTACCGCCACAGGTGTGCCATCGGCCATCGGCCTGGCCTGGGACGGGGCCGGAAACCTGTACGTGTCGTCGTACAATGGAAAAAATATTCGCAAATACAGCCCCACTGGTGCCGACCTCGGCCTGTTCGTAAGCGCCAATTTGGAAGGCCCGACCAATATCTGGTTTGCTGGCAATGGCGACTTAATGGTGCTGGACTACAATGCGGGTTCCGTCAAGCGTTTCGACAGTAGCGGGCACTACCTTGGCGTATTTTGCACCGGAGTGCCGCAGGGCGAGGGCGTGGATTTTTTCCCAAACGGCAACATCACGATCGGGAGCGGCGGTACGGCTTCGGTTCGGGTGTACGAGCCGGCTGGCGCGTTCGTGAAAAATTTAGTGCAACCCGGCACACTCGGCCTGATCCGGCCCAACGCCGTGGTTTTCCGCACCGTACCGGCCTCTTCGACGAACGAACCGATCCGGGAAGCCGCGTTCGTGACCCCGACTGTAGGCAGCAGTTTTTCGATTTCCGATCAGGAGATACGGCAACAGGCCGATACAATCGAAGTGTACAGCACCGGTGGTAAATTGGTGACCAAGTTCCGGGTATCGGAAAACGCCCGTTGGGATGCCACCAGCACGGCCAATGGGGTGTACTATGTCATTGCCCGTATGCGGGATGGGAGCACTGCCCGCCAAAAGGTCGTGGTTCAGCAGTAAGAGCGTGTTTAAATTTGTGCGCTAATGAATAGGCTATGAAACTCAATCAGTTCCTGATACTGCTGTTTGTCGTCAGCCAGTCCGGTACGCTCAGAGGTCAGCTCAGCGCCGGGGCGCTACAGGCTGCTGTGGATCAGATGGCTTGCGCTGATATCGCTTCGGATTTGGACAAAACGCCCCTCGTGAGCGAGCGCATGAAATTTCAGGGTGCGATATGTTATTTCCGAAACGGCCAGCCGGAACGAGCACTTCACCTGTTTCGGGAGGTGCGCCGGTTGGAGGCAGAGCGGCAGCACATGGCCACATTTTGGGAAGCCAAGTGTCTGGCCGCACTCGGGCGCGACAGCGCAGCGGTGGCCTGCCTCCTCGCTGTGCCTGCGGGCGTACTCCACCACAGCATGCTGAAGCAGCCGGTGTTCGACAATCTGGCCAAGAACGACCCGGCCTTCCGCCGATTGAAAAAATCGTTGGAGCCGAGGTTCAACTTGTGGACGGGTGCGCTGGCGGCAATAGCGGTATCGGGACTGTTGGTTGGTTTTTTGTTGCTGTTCGGACAATCAAGGTTTTCCGCTGGCGAGCGGCGGTTGGCAGTCGTAGTTTTTTCGTTTGCAATTACACTGGCATCATACGTCCTGATCTGGACCGGCTACGCTTCACGGTTTCCCTACCTGAACAACCTGTGGCAGTTTTTGACCCTGCTGATCGGCCCTTCGCTGTTTTTTTACCTGAAGGATACGTTCAAGGATGACTACTCGGCGCGCGAGGCTGCGTTGCATTACGCTGTGCCGACGGTTTCGGGCTTGGCTACCGTGCCCATGTTGTTGTCCAATTTTGGGATAAATCTGCATGTTCCGCCCGATCTATTTGCCATCGGCACGTCGCCTGTTCTGCTCACCGGGCACCTCTTGTACTATACGTTGCGTATCTGGGGCATGACCCAAAACGAGTGGCAGGCCGATTCGAACATCAGCGTCTGGACTCGGGTCGTGGCACGCGGCATGGCGTTGTACACCTTGGCGTTTTTGTCCTATTTTGTGCTGGTTCGCTGCTCTTTTTTCAACCCGGAGTGGGACTACGCCATCAGTTTTGTCATGGCGTTGGGCATTTTGGCCGTGGCCTACATGGGGTTGTTACAGCGGCGGGTTTTCAGAAGCGAGCCGATAGACAACTTTTTGCCGGTAAAAAAATACCGCACCTCGGGCCTGACCGAGGGTGCCAGTGCGTCTATCAAACGCAAGATGGAACTGCTGTTGGCCGAACAACAGGTTTTCAAGGAAAACGAATTGCGTTTGGACGATCTGGCGGCCTACCTCAACATCAACCGACACCAGTTATCGCAGGTCATCAACGAGCACTACGGGGTCAATTTTTTTGAACTGATCAACCGTTATCGGATCGAGCACGTCAAGCACCTGCTGGCGGACCCCGCGTACGGACGGCTCACCATCATCCAAATCGCCTACGAGGCGGGCTTCAACAACAAGGCATCGTTCAACCGGTATTTCAAAAAAGCGACCGGCGACACGCCCTCGGCGTATCGGATTAGGAAAGAGGTGACAGAGTGAGCCGTGAAGGGCATCTGTGTGTACTTTTGCCGCCAAAATAAACCGCACGATATGCTCCGTACGCTTCTTTTTTTCGCAGGATTTGCCCTTTTCCTGGCTCAAGCCTGCCAGCCCCCCATCAGTATCAAACACATCAACGGCCTTACCGGGTTGGACTCCGTGTTTTATGCCGGAGTTGCGGAAGACCCGCGCACACTCGACCTGCGTGAGGCGAGGCACTTGGCCAGAATAAAGGTGGGCGATTTCGGTGTCACGCTCGACTGCCGCTACGCCGACGCATTGGGTCATGCCACACGCGTGGCTCGCCGCATGGGCGGAAACCTGCTCGTCATCACCGAGCATACCCGCAACACCGTCAAGTCGAACTGCCACCGTATCAAGGCCAACGTATACCGCGTACCCAAATTAGAAGGTATGGAAAACCGAATATGGTGGCACCCGGAGCGTAGGTTACTGGGGGGCGACTTACGCGGCAAGCGCGACAGTTTTCCACCGGCGGCTCTGCCGCAAATAAAAACCGAGATTTCCGGCAGGCTCGGTGGCGACTACTACAACGAGGCTTTTGCCCGCACCGAAACGATTTTTTATTGCGACAGCACCTACCCGCCCGCCACCGACCCGCAACGGGAAACATGGATACTACGCCGTGCCCAAGCTCATTTCGATTTGTCCGAACTGCACGCCCGACGGCTCAAAGCCGCCGTGGCCGAGCTCGGCCCCAACCTGGACGCGCTCGTCAAACAGATTGCCCCGCTGACCGTCCGCCAACAAACCCTCTTGCGTACCGAACAGGAATCGCTGGAAGCCGATATCACCAAGTCAGGTGACGCAAAAGACCAGATACTGGCCCGTTGGGAAACCCAAATTGCCCGCGAACTGGCCGCTCTGGGCTCGTATGCCGGGGAACTTCGGGTGGATTTGCGGGTGAAGAAGAAAAAATAAAGCCTTGTTCTTCGGGCGTACTACATCCTTGGTGAAAGTTTCGCGATGGCCCTTGCGAACAAGTCAATTTTCGTACCTTCGCGCACCGATTTGCAAAACGGGGAAAATGCCCCGGAAACACCCCCCAACCAGCCCAGTTGCAAGTCGGATATTTGTAAATCGTAAATCACAAGAATGGAGTCGAGGATCGTTCCCATCAACATCGAAGACGAACTAAAAACCGCGTACATTGACTATTCCATGTCGGTGATCGTGAGCCGCGCACTGCCCGATGTACGCGACGGACTCAAGCCCGTTCACCGGCGCGTCCTGTACGGCATGCTTGACTTGGGCGTTTCCTACAACAAGGCTTACAAAAAGTCCGCCCGTATCGTCGGTGAGGTTTTAGGTAAATACCACCCACACGGCGACAGTTCCGTGTACGATACCATGGTGCGTATGGCACAGGAATGGAGCCTGCGCTACCCACTCGTGGATGGCCAGGGCAACTTCGGTTCCATGGACGGCGACAGCCCTGCGGCCATGCGATACACTGAGGCCCGCCTGCGTCGGGTAGCCGATGAAATGCTGGGCGACATTGACAAAGACACCGTTGATTTCCAGCTCAACTTTGACGACTCGCTCGAAGAGCCGACGGTGGTGCCCACCAAGTTCCCCAACCTGTTGGTCAATGGCGCAAGCGGCATAGCCGTGGGCATGGCCACCAACATGATGCCCCACAACCTGCGCGAAGTGTGCGCGGCTATCACAGCAGCGGTAGACAACCCGAACATTGACGTGGAGGAACTGATGCAGCACGTATTAGCCCCCGATTTCCCAACGGGTGGCATTATTCACGGCCTGTCGGGCATCAAAGAGGGTTTTCGCACGGGCAGGGGCCGCGTGGTGGTGCGCTCCAAAACCGAGATCGAAACCGATGACAAAGGCCGCGAGGCGATCATCGTCACCGAAATACCTTACCAGATCAACAAAGCGGTGCTGATCAGCAAGATCGCCGACTTGGTCAACGAGAAAAAAATTCTCGGCATCTCCGACGTGCGCGACGAGTCCAACCGCGAGGGGGTGCGAATCGTGATCGAGATCAAGCGCGACGCAGCGGCCAACGTCATCCTGAGCCAGTTGTTCAAACTCACTCCGCTCCAGACCAGTTACGGGATCAACAACATCGCCTTGGTGAACGGGCGCCCGCGCACCCTGAACTTGCTGGACCTGGTCACGGAATTCATCAAGTTCCGCCTCGACGTGATCGTGCGCCGCACCCGCTTCGAACTGCGCAAGGCCGAAGAACGCGCCCACATTTTGGAAGGCCTGCTCATCGCGCTCGACCATTTGGACGAGGTCATCGCGCTCATTCGCGCCAGCAAAGATGCCGATGCTGCCCGCGAGGGCCTCATGGAGCGGTTTGGCCTTTCCGAGATACAGTCGCGTGCCATTCTGGCCATGCGCCTGCAGCAGCTCACCGGCCTCGAGCGCGACAAGGTGCGGGCCGAGTACGATGAGTTGCAACGCAAAATAGCCGAACTAAAAGCCATCCTCGCCGACGAAACCCTCCGGCGAGGAATCGTCAAGGACGAAACCCGCGAAGTGGCCGAGCGCTACGGCGATGCCCGCCGCACAGCCATCGAAATTGACGATGCCGACATCAGCATCGAAGACCTCATCGAAGACGAGGAGGTGGTCATCACCATCAGCCACGCCGGTTACATCAAGCGCACGCCCAGCACGGAGTACCGCGCTCAGGGCCGCGGAGGTCGCGGTGCCGTGGGCGTTCGCACCCGCGACGAGGACTTCGTGGAGCACATGTTCATCGCTACCAACCACCAAACCATCCTGCTCTTCACCGAAAGCGGGCGCTGTTTTTGGCTGAAAGTGTACGAGATACCTGAGGGCGGCAAAACCACCGCCGGACGGGTCATTCAAAACCTGCTGAACATACCCAAGGAGGACAAGGTCCGCGCCTATATTATATTGCGGAAAAAACTGGACGACGAGGAGTTCATCAACAACCACTACATCATTTTCTGCACCAAGCGCGGCCAGATCAAAAAAACCCTTCTGGAAGCCTACTCGCGCCCGCGTCAGGGCGGCATCAATGCCATCGAAATTAACGAGAGCGATGCACTCATCGAGGCAAAACTGACCAACGGTAAGAACGAAATCCTGCTCGCCGTACAGAGCGGTCGTGCCATCCGTTTCAACGAGCAGGACGTGCGCCCCATGGGCCGCGGTGCCGCCGGGGTACGAGGTATCCGGGTAGACAATGAAAATGCTGACGTGGTAGTCGGCATGGTTTGCGTGGACCCCGCCGACACCAGCGCCACCATCCTCGTGATCTCGGAGAAAGGCCTCGGCAAACGCTCCGACCTGGCCGATTACCCCACCCACGGGCGTGGCGGCAAGGGCGTAAAAACTATGCAGGTCACTGCCAAAACCGGCAACTTGGTGGCCATCAAATCCGTCACCGACGACGACGACATGATGATCACCACCGCTGACGGGGTCACTATTCGCACTGCCGTGAACGAAATGCGCGTGATGGGCCGCAATACCCAGGGCGTGAAGGTCATCCGCTTGGGCGACAGTGGCCAAATCGCCGATGTGACAATCGTGAAAAAAGCCGAAGAAGAAATAGCCGACACTGGCGACGAATAATGAACGAAAACGGTAAAAATCTGCTCCACCACGAGCGTTTCGGCATAACGATCGAGCGATTGTGCCACCAGTTGATTGAAGACTGGGGCGATTTTTCCGATGCCTGTGTTGTCGGTATCCAGCCGAGGGGCGTTCCGTTGTCCGACCGTATCCACGAGCGGTTGCAAGTCTTGACCGGCAATACCAAAATCGAGTACGGGCGACTTGACATCACGTTTTACCGCGACGATTTTCGGCTCCACGACACACCCCTTGCCCCCCATCCCAACGAAATGGACTTCATCGTCACCGACAAAAAAGTCCTGCTCGTGGACGACGTGCTCTACACTGGGCGCACCATCCAGGCAGCCTTGGCCGCGCTCCAACACTACGGTCGCCCCAAAGCAATCGAACTGTTGGTACTTGTAGACCGCCGTTTCAACCGGCACCTGCCCATTCAGGCCGACTACGCCGGCCTTGCCGTGGATGCCTTAGACGAGGCATACGTCCGGGTACACTGGCGGGAAATTCATGGAGAAGACGAAATCCTGTTCTTTGAGAAAAAACAATGAAACAGCTCAGTACGCGCCACCTGATCGGCATCAAAAACATCACCGAGAATGACATTCACCTCATTTTCGAAACCGCCGACAATTTCAAAGAAGTCATCAACCGGCCGATAAAAAAAGTGCCTTCCCTGCGCGACATCACAGTGGCCAACCTGTTTTTTGAAAGCAGCACGCGCACACGGGTTTCCTTTGAACTCGCCGAACGCCGACTTAGCGCCGATATCGTGAACTTCACAGCATCGTCGTCCAGCGTAAGCAAAGGCGAAACCCTGCTCGACACCGTGAACAATATCCTGGCCATGAAAGTGGACATGGTGGTCATGCGCCACCCGGCTCCGGGCGCGTGCGTTTTTTTGTCGAAGCACATCCCGGCGAACATCATCAACGCTGGCGACGGCACCCACGAACACCCCACACAAGCCCTGCTCGATGCCTACTCCATTCGGGAAAAATTTGGGGACGTAGCCGGAAAAAAAGTGGCTATCATCGGCGACATCCTGCACAGCCGCGTAGCCCTGAGCAATGTTTTTTGCCTGCTGAAACTCGGTGCCAAGGTGCGCGTTTGCGGCCCGCCCACCCTGATACCGAGGCATTACGGCGACCTCGGCGTGGAAGTTTCGCACGATGTGCGCGACACCCTGCGCTGGTGTGACGTGGCCAACGTGTTGCGCATCCAATTGGAACGCCAGGACATCAAGTATTTCCCCAGCCTGCGCGAGTACCACCAGTATTTTGGAATAACTCGCGAGATGCTCGACAGCCTCAACAAAGAAATCACGGTCATGCACCCCGGCCCCATCAACCGGGGGGTGGAACTCACCTCCGACGTGGCCGACAGCCGCCAGAGCATCATTTTGCAGCAGGTCGAAAACGGCGTGGCCGTACGCATGGCGGTTTTGTACCTGCTCGCTGCTCAGCAGGCTTGATAGGTGAAAAGTCGCGCACTGGCAAACCCGTACACGGGGGATATACGGCAACTCCCACCCGCCCTATCTTGCCTCGCGAACAACAAACCGTGTTCGTTTTCTCGCTATGACCCTCCGCACTTCTCTTGCCATCTTGGGCTTTGCCTGCTGCAATGACCTTTTTTCGCAAATCTATTTTACCAAAAAGACCGACCTGCTCACCCCGCAAAAACACCAAAGCGGTGTGGCCATTGGCGTGCTGGACATGAACGGCGACAGCCGAGACGACATCTTGCGCATGGACCGCGGCCGTCAATTGGCCATCGAACTGCAAGCCGCGCCAGGAACACCGTTTCAGAAAACACCCATCGGCAGTGTGGGTAACCAGAGCCAGTGGGCACTTTGTGCGGGCGACCTGAACAATGACGGACGAGCCGACGTGCTCACGGGGGGCGACTACGATGGGATCAAAGTTGCCATGACCAACGGCACAACCTATTCCATCGGGGATATCATCGAACCGGGTACGTTTGTCCAAGGAGTCAATTTTGCCGACATCAACAACGACGGATGGTTGGATGCCTTTGTTTGCCACGACGACGGCCCGCCACGCATTTTCCTGAACGGCGGCACCACCAGCCCGGGAACGTTAAACTATGTACCCTCCGCCATCAGTTTCGCCACCCAGCCGCCCTCGGACGAGTCGGGCAATTACGGCTCCGTTTGGTGCGATGTGGACAACGACGGCGATCTCGACTTGTATATCGCCAAGTGCCGCCAGGGCGTGTCCGATCCCAATGATGGCAGACGCATCAACCAGCTATTCTTGAACAACGGCGACGGTACCTTCGAACAAGATTTGACCAATACCTCGGGTTTGCGCATTGGCGCTCAGAGCTGGACGGCGGATTTTGGCGACGTGGACAACGACGGTGATTTTGACTGTTTCGTTACGAACCACGACCGATCCAGCCAGTTGTTAGAAAACGATGGGGTTGGCCATTTTACGGACATCACGTCCAGCGCAGGGCTTTTCGATGTGATTACCGGCTTGCCCATTCAGGGTGTTTTCCGCGATTTTGACAACGACGGATTCGTGGACATCCTTGTGGCCGGAACGGCACACTACCTTTTCCGAAACAACGGCAACAAGACCTTTTCGGAGGTAGCCGTTTTGGGCAGCAACCAAATGGAGTCCTTCGCCGTCGGCGACCTCAACCATGACGGGTTTCAGGATATTTACGCTGGCTATGCCGAAATTTACACCACGCCGAGCACCACGCCCGACGAACTTTGGCTGAACGAAGGCAATGGCAACCACTTTTTTAGCATTGCCTTGCGCGGTGTTCAAAGCAACCGAAGCGCCGTAGGAGCCAAAGTGTTTTTGTACAACTCCTTAGGCAAACAAGTGCGCGAAGTGCGCTCCGGGGAAAGTTACGGTATCCAAAATTCCTTAAGTGTTCACTTTGGGTTGGGACAAACTGGTGGCATTGACTCGGTTCTGGTTTATTGGCCTTCTGGTATGGTAGATCGGCTTGTTGGGCCCGCTCCCGACCGATTTATGCTGTTGGAAGAAGGGCGGTGCGCGGTGCCGCTGCCCCAGATTGTTGCCAACGGGAGCACCGTTTTTTGTTCGGGCGACAGCGTTCGGTTGGCGGTCGTCGGCACGTATTCAGCCTATTCGTGGAGCGTGGGGGACTCTACTACATCCATTTGGGCAAATACTACGGGCCAATATGAGGTTACGGTGACCACCGCTGAAGGTTGCACGGCTGTCTCGAACGGGTTATTGGTTGTGGTTGATCCCGTCGAACTGCCCAGTATAGCGGTTGCCGGCGACACGATTTTTTGTGCCGGAGGCAGTGTTCGACTGACCGCTTCTCCGGCAGCGGCCTACCAGTGGAGCACGGGCGAAACAGAACCGTCCATTCAGGCCTCGGCGAGCGGAGATTATACGGTAACGGTTCAGGGGTTGTGCTCGGAGTTTACCTCAACTCCGATCAGCGTATCCGTTTTGGAGCCGCCGGTACCTATACCAGTAGCGGACACCGTGGCCCCCAACACACCAGCCCAACTGTCAGCAACCGGCGATGAACTAATCTGGTTTGATGCAGCAACGGGCGGCAATGCGCTTTTTACCGGCAACCCATTCGAGACACCTCCCCTTGGCCAAACCACTACATTTTGGGTGGCCAACAATGCGGTATTCGACCGTCCCAACGCGTTTACAGGAATGACTGATCACGCTGGCTCCAACTTTTCCGGCATGCAAACCAATGGCTCCATCGTATTTGACTGCTACACGCCGTTTCGTTTGAATCGCGTCAAAGTGTACACCAACAAGGCCGGTATTCGGCGCATTGAGTTGCGGGATGCCAACGGCTTGGCGCTCCAAAGCAAGCAGGTTGCCATCCCGGTCGGGACTTCGGTCGTTGAACTTGACATGGAGGTGCCGATCGGTGCAGACCTGTCGTTGACGACAGATGAGGCTGTCAACCAGCAATCTTTGGGCACCCAAGGCCCGCAACTGCGTCGCAGCGATGAAAACGTCGCCTATCCATACGATGTGCCAGGGTACCTGAGCATCAAATCGTCCAATTTTGGCACCGGGCGCTACTACTATTTTTTCAACTGGGAGATTGATTTCTACTCCCGAACCTGCCTCAGCGAACGTGTGCCTGTGACCGCTACCGTAGACTCTACGATGGTTTCAACATCCGACGCATCCGGCCGCGCCAGTATACAAATCCATCCCAATCCGGCCTTTGGGCATTTTGTTTTGGACTGGGAGGGTTTTGATGGTAGTTCAATTGATCTCTCCATCCGCGATGTACACGGGCGGGAAGTCTTGAAAAAAACGCAGTTATCGCTCCCACACACGGTTGCTTGCGATGGATTTTCCGCAGGCACTTATTTTGTTTCGGTATCTACGGGCAAGGAGATCACTTACCGAAAATTTGTGTTGGTTGACAGGTAAATTTCCGGCAATGTTTGGAGGTTTTGCAGAAGCCCGCTACTTTCGGCGCAGATATTTCATCAACACAAATTTTTGACCTAACGCTGATAAAATACACATTTGGCCTATGATGAACGAACGCTTACACACGATTATGACCTCCAACGTCGTGACCCTTACCCCGAGCGATACGCTGGGCCAGGCAAGGGAAATTTTCATGACCAAGCACATCCACCACATACCGATCCTGGAGGGAAAAAAATTGGTCGGATTGGTCACGTCATGGGACTTGTTCAAACTCGGCCTTTCTGCCGTAGCCTGTCAGGATATGCGGGTTAGCGAGGTGATGACCACACACTTGGCCACTCTGGATCCCGATCAGCATATTGGCGCTGCTGCGGAAGTACTGATGGCGCACCTTTTCCACGCCATACCGGTCGTGAACGACAAACACGAACTTTTGGGCATCGTCACCAGTTACGACGTACTCCGATACGAGTACCTGAAAGAGTACCCGGAGAATTTGGACAAGTTTGTGCCGGACAATATGTAGGGGCAATAATGTCCAAATGCTTCCTTCGGCGACGTTGCTGTTTTTTTACCACAGATTTACACAGATTCACACAGATTTAACTGCGACAAATCTGTGTAAATCTGTGGTGAATCTGTGGTGAATCTGTGGTGAATCTGTGGTGAATCTGTGGTGAATCTGTGTGAATCTGTGTGAATCTGTGTGAATCTGTGTGAATCTGTGTGAATCTGTGTGAATCTGTGTGAATCTGTGTGAATCTGTGTGAATCTGTGGTGAAAAACAGCAACGTCATAAAAAAACGGAGCCGACAGATTCACACCTGCCGACCCCGTATTCGTTTTCAAAGACTGACGACGACACTCCCTGCCGCTCGTCTTTCAGCACTCAATTCAAGACATTGGACCAATCTTGTCGAGCTTATGCTGAGTTCTATGGCTATCAGCCGCTTTTGCTGGCACAAAAGTATAGCACTTTTTTTCTAAAAAATACGCACAAATTTTGGCCCTGATACTTTGGCCTAATCGAAGGCCTCAATCACTGTACTGCTGGCAGGTGTGACCTTGATTTTCAGGTCATTACCATTGTGCAATTCAAATTCCACATCAAACGACAGACTGCCATCGCTGTACGAAAGTACGGTGTTATCCACGACGCTAAAGTCATCCCAGTCGGTGGTGCCGCAGGTGCCGAACATCACAACAACCTCCCCCACACTATCAAACTCGACCAAAAAAGTCTGACCGCCCACAGCGACTTTGACTTGCCCCGACGTTCCGCCGCCAGTGCCCCAGTTGATGGTATAAGTCGTATTTGCAGTGGCGAGTTGGGAGTAGTAGTTGTTCGTCAGATCGCTGCACGCCTGGGTAATTACACCGTTTGAGGCTCGCTCCTTGACGACTTCACTGATGATGACATTTACTCGAGAAGTGTTCATATTGAAATAAGATTTAGTTACGCTATCATTGCGGCCCGAAGCACGCCCCAAAGCCGTTTCTATTCGCGGATTATGCTCAATTCTGACCTTGTAGAAAACCTCCGTACATTTTCCAAAGCCGAAAAGGACAATCTGATTTTATTTTTGGAATCGCCGTATTACACCAACGCAGACTGTGAAAAAAACCGCCGCCCTCAAGCCCGGCGGAGCTTGCCCGTCCCCACGCCCGTCGTGGCGCGCCACGCCAGGGTCCGAAAAA
>JBEBHD010000011.1:0-42614 GCA_040080915.1 Saprospiraceae bacterium | reverse complement strand
CCCGCTATTCGGAGGCGGCTTTGGTGAAAAAATTAGAAGAACTCGGTATCGGACGCCCGTCCACCTACGCCCCCACCATTACCAAAATCATGGAAGCCAACCGGGGATACGTCGTCAAAGAAAGCCGTGCCGGTGAGCAGCGCATCTACCAAATCCTGACCCTAAAAAACAACGCGATCAGCAAGTCCACGGGCAAAGAAATGATTGGGGCAACCAAAAACCTGTTGTACCCGACCGACATGGGCGTGATCGTCAGCGACTTTCTCGATTCCTATTTCAAAAAAATCATGGACTACGGCTTCACGGCCAAGATAGAGCAGCAGTTCGACGACATCGCCGAAGGCAAAATTGACTGGTCCAAAACCATTGACGCTTTTTACAAACCCTTCCACCTCGACGTGGAAAAAACCCTCAGCGAGGCCGGACGCGCCACCGGCGAGCGTATTCTCGGAAAAGACCCTGCTTCGGGCCGTACCATCCTCGTCCGAATGAGCAGCCTCGGCAAACCCGTGGTACAAATCGGTACAGGCGAAGAATTGGACAAAAAAGAAAAGCCCAAGTACGCCAACCTCAAGCCGGGGGTCACGCTCGAGACGGTCACGCTCGAAGATGCACTCGGCAGTTTCGCGCTGCCCCGCACCTTGGGCCAGTACGACGGTCAGGAGCTTTCCGTCGGAGCGGGGCGCTACGGCCCGTACGTCAAGTTTGGCGAGGCGTTTGTTTCCATTCCAAGAACCGAAGACCCATTCGAGATCAGCCTTGAGCGTGCCATCGAATTGGTGCGCGGCAAACAAGAGGCCGACCGCCCGCTTGGACACTACCAGGAGCAACCGATCACCAAGGGCAAGGGCCGGTTCGGCCCGTTCCTGAAGTGGACCGACCTGTACGTGAACGTACCGCCCCGTGTCAACTTCGACACCATTACCGAAAAACAGGCCATCGAATTGATCGAGGCCAAGATCGAAAAAGAGGCCAACCGCTACATCCAGCACTGGCCGGAGGAAAAAATCAGCATCGAAAGCGGGCGTTGGGGGCCGTTTATTCGCTTCGGCAAAAAACCGATCAACCTGCCCAAAGTGGATGGTGCCCGCATGACGAATGATCAGGCGCGAACCATGACGTTGGAAGACACGAAAGCTATCATCGAGAATGAAATGCCGGGCGTGTTCGCGCCTAAAAAAGGCAAAAAATAACGCCTCCGATGGACATCAGAAAATACATCGTTTCGCCGGGCAGCCTCAAAAACCTCGAATTGCGCAACGACACGCTGCCGCTTCCGGCACCCGGTGAGGTGCAAGTGGCTGTTCAGGCCGTCGGCCTCAATTTTGCCGACGTGTTCGCCATCTGGGGGCTGTACAAAGCCGCGCCCAAGGAGGCTTTCACGCCGGGGCTGGAATACGCTGGCGTGGTACAGCGGGTGGGCGCTGGCGTGACCAAGCACCACCCCGGCGACCGGGTCATGGGCATTACCCGTTTCGGCGGGTACACCACGGGCATCAACATCCACGAGGACTATGTCGTGAGAGTGCCCGACGACTGGAGCATCACAACCGCCGCTGCCTATCTGGTGCAAACCATCACGGCATACTACGGCCTGTTCAACCTCGGTGCCCTCGAAAAAGAGCAAAACGTGCTGGTTCACAGTGTGGCTGGAGGGGTGGGATTGCAAGCACTGAAAATTTGCAAAGCGATGGGCTGTTTTGTTGTGGGCACCGTCGGCGATGCCGCCAAGATCGAACTTGCCCGCGAAAACGGTTGCGACCGGGTGCTGGTTCGCGGCAACAATTTTGAACAGGAACTACGCGACGCGCTTGGCGACAGGCCGCTGCATTTGGTTTTTGATACTGTGGGCGGGCGTTATTTTTCCATACCGTGGCGTATGCTTGCTCCAATGGGGCGCATGATTGTGGTCGGTTCGTCCCGCTATGCCAGTGTGGGCAATAGGCCCAATATCCTGCACATGCTGCGGCATTTTCTGACCCGGCCTAAAATTGACCCGCAAGCGCTGCCGGAACAAAACCGGGGCCTGTTCGGCTTCAACCTGATTTACCTGTACGAACGAATTGAGTTGTTGCCGGGCATTTTACAGCATTTGGATACGATGCGCCTCGCCCCGCCGCACGTGGGCCACGTTTTTCCATTTGAAAAAATGCGCGAGGCAATCACGCTATTTCAGGGCGGGAAAACCCGAGGAAAGGTGGTGCTGGAAATTTGAAGCGGTTCAATACATCATCAGCCGACGCGTGGCGATGCCGAAGGCGCTTTCCAATTGGTAGGAGTACAACCCGGGTTCTTTCAGATCGGAACGGCGAAGCAGGATGTGGTTTTCGCCCTTTTCAAAAAAGGCAGCTTTGGTGCATACTTCGAGGCCGTGGCTGTTGAACACACGCAGGGTTACGTCGGTGTTGGCTGGCAAATTGAACCACAGCAGCGTCATCTCGATAAACGGATTAGGCGCGTTTTGCATTAGTTCAAGCCCGATTTCACGCATTGGCTTTACTTGGTAGATAGGCATTGGACGACTACTCATGAGAGATTAAGATAAAGATTCAGATTAATTGATGCCTCATCTGTTCAAAACCTGTGCCAGTTGTCGCCCGAACATGTTAAGGGATTCAAAATGCAGGGTTTACCCGGATAAATTTATGCTTGCGGCAATGCAACCAAGCGCGTACTTTTGCCAAGCCTTTGCGGAATTAGCTCAGTTGGTAGAGCGCTAGCTTCCCAAGCTGGAAGTCGCGAGTTCGAGTCTCGTATTCCGCTCCGTTGATTTGCAGGGAGTTGCGGATTTTTCTGCAACTCCCTGCCCATTTCGAGAACAACAATGCTGCAACACAACCGAACACTGCGCTGGTCATGGCTTTTTTTTCTGGCACTGCTCGGCGCTTGCTCGGAACCACCCGAACCGCCCTTCGTATCCACGGACTTGGAAGCCCAACGCGCATATTTCCCTCTTGAGATCGGAAAATTCGCGGAATATCGGATTGACAGTATCGTGTTCGACTTCGGTACCGGCGGTAGTACCATGCGCGATACTACCTCCTATCTTGTGCGGGAAGAAATCACGGATACCATTCGCGACATCACCGGGATATTGGTTTTCCTCGTCCAACGCTCAGAACGGCTAACCGACTCATTGCCTTGGGCGGTCAAGCAGGTTTGGTCGGCTTCCCGCACCCCAATGCAAGCGATTAGAACCGAAAACAACCTGCGTTTCCTTCGTTTAGTCTTCCCGTTCGATGAGTACACCCGTTGGAATGGAAACCTTTGGATTGACCAATACCAGGAAATTGAAATTGCCGGTGAGCGCATCCGGCCTTTTGTCAACTGGGACTATCAAGTGGACGATTTCGACTTTTCGGCCCAAATCGGGGCGTTTGCCTTCGATTCGATATTGGTGGTCACGGAAGTGGACGAAACAAACGCCATCGAACATCGGCTATCCCGGGCATGGTATGCCAAAAACATCGGCCTCGTAAAACGGGAACAATGGATTCTCGACTCGCAGTATTGCAACCAAATACCCGCTCCAGCCGATTGCCTCACTAAGCCTTGGGAAGAAAAAGCCCAAAAGGGCTACATCGTAAACCAACTGCTTTTGGCACACAATTAAAGACGACCATGAACTATGTGCAAATAGGTTTTACCAGAAAAACCCACGGCGTGGCGGGTGAGATTAAAATTGTCATCGAAGAGCCTTTCGAAGACCTGTTTCTGGACGCGGATCGGGTTTTTTTGGAGATAAAAGGCGCAAAGGTGCCTTACCTCATCAAAAACGTGCGCGGCGGTGGCGACCTCATTGTTTTATTTGAGGATGTGGCCAACCGGGAAGAGGCCCTAACCCTTCAGGCCCGAGGCGTTTTTTTGCCCTAAAATGAAATCCCAAAAGAAGCGACGATAGAGCAGCCCGACATGTCGGAGTACGGCTACCTCGTCGGTTTTATGCTCAAAGACCAATCGGTTGGGGAAATAGGCATTGTGCAGGAGGTTTTGGAATTGCCCCAGCAAGAAATGGCCGTGGTACTTTGGAAAGGTAAGGAAGTGCTAGTGCCGCTGAACACGGCGTTCGTGGTGTCCATTGACCTCGCGCGTAAAGAGGTCGTAACAGACCTGCCCGATGGACTGCTATCGCTGTGAACTACAAAAATAAATGGATCGCCACTAGTAAATCTCTGATTACGAGAAACGCACTCATTGCTCATCACTCATCGCTATGTTTCCCTTCAACAAACCTGTTATACGCCCGCATCAGGGCTTGGTAAAACAGTTTGCCCTGCACGGCATAACCGGTTTTGGAATAATGCACAGAGTCGTGGGCCATCAGCCCAGCCGATTTCCAGGATTGCGCTGAGTGTTCACCGCCAGCCAGTTCGAATAGATCCCACAGAGCGTATCCGTTTTCCCTGGCGAAGCGCCTGATGTCCGCGCAGATGGGCCCCATATACGGGTTGAAGCCCTTGCCTTTCAGGTAGGAATCGGCGGGTGTGGTCAGCAAAAAACAGGTATTCGGTGCATAAACTTTGATTTGCGCCACCAATTCGCCCATCTGCTGGTACACATGTCCTTCCGTGAGTTTGCCTTGGGCCTCGTTCGTTCCGAAGGACAGCACCACGAGGTCGGGGCTGAGGTCGGCGAGTTGGCGGGCAAAATAACGGGCGCGCACAAAATCGGAAAACTTGGCCCCGTTGACACCAATCGAATGGTACACCACGCCCGCCATTTCTGTTTCCAACATGATCCCATCAAGCATGATGGTGCCGCCGGCTTTTTCGGTCGCCCGGCGGAAAAACGACAGGCTGGCCTGCGACACAGGTCGGTCGAAATAAAATGATTTGAAAAAATCGTCCTGCTGATACAAGCGGGCTTTTTGGTTGCTCCGGTCGTCGTGTACGGTCACCTCCACCGGGCCGTCGTCTTCGCGGTGAAAAACGGTCACTTTGGTGAACAGGCGCGTTTCGGAAGTGGACGTATCGCGCAACCGGATGGTGAGCCGCCCTGCGTCCACGTTGTTTTTGAGCAAAAAACCGCTCAGGCCAAAGGGGGTTTCCGGATCTACGTAGCGCTGACAATTGCTCCCGTGCCAAGGCGCGTCTGCTTCAACAAAATAGTCGCCAGGGCCATTGGAACTGGCTTGCCGGTACGGGAATACAAGACCACGGCCCGCATCACCGAAGGCCGTTTGCAGCCTGCAGCGCACCTCGTGGGTCAGATAATTGCCGAGAATATGCGAGTCGCCAACATGAACGATGGATACTTTTTTGCCGCCATGTACACGTTGTTCGTACATTTTTAGAAAAAACGGCTCCAAGTACGTGGCGTTTTCGACACCGTTCGCGGACAGATTGAAAAAATCGTAGTACACCGAATCTTCGGGCACAGCCTCCACTTTGGGCGGGCGAAACTGCGACTGGCATTGGCCGGCGAAAAACAGCAAGAACAACAGGCTTACGGCGGTTCTTGTGAGAACGACCAAGCGAGGGGAGCCCAAAAAAAGTGTACCGCTTGCCATAGTGATTTGAATTTGCTAATGTTAGAAGGTGCGCCTGGTCTTTTTTTTCGCCTCCAGAAACAGGTTGGCGAACTGGTGCCCCAGCACTTTGCCACCTTCGTGTGTCAGGTGCGTGTAGTCCCGATTGGCCAATGGGGGGCGGTGTTTTTCGGCAAAGGTGATCATAGCGCCCGGCCCGCCCATGCCCCGGAAGAGGTCGTAAAACAACAGGCCGTGTTTTTTCGCCAGATCACGCTGCATAGCGGCAATGGCAGGCACACTCGCCAGCGTCGCGAGCACAGCGTCCACTTTGCCTGCACGGTCGGGTACGCTCACAACGAGGATCGGTTTTTGGGGAAAACACTTGCGCAGGTGGGCAAAGGTTTGGTCCAGTTCGGATCGGTACCACGGCAGGTTGTCCGTGGTTTCGGTCACGGCGTTTAAGCCGAGTTGCAACACGATCAGGTCGTAGTGCAGCTCGGCATCGAACTGTTTGGCCAACGCCGGGCTGACTTTTTTCAGCCGTCCGCCCGTATTGCCGCGCACGGAAAAGTTGTCGAGGTAAAAACCCGGTCCGCTTTCTAACGAAGCACCGTAGAGGACCAGGTTGCTATCCGGCTCATCGAAGCGAAACGCAAAGGCGCGAATGCTGCCATCGGGCGGTGCCCAATCCCAAGTGCCCAGCTGGCCACTGGTAGTCGCCAACGTGTCGGGGCGGGGCGGCATCTCGGCGTTTTGCCAGACAAAGCCCACCGTGGAGTCGGCGCTGTAAAACAATCGAAACCGATCCCAACGGCGCGTGTGACGCAGCAAATCCATGCCCTCGTAATGCACAAAAGCCTGGGGCAAGGGACGATAAACAAACCCGTTGATGCCGAAGGGCTGGTTGCTGTTGTGGTTCTTGGTGATGGAGTAGGTTTCCCACTTTTCGTAGCGGTGTACGAGCGTGCGCTTGAACCGGGCCACCTCGGAGGTGATGGGCACATAGCCAACCCCCGAACCGCCCCAGAGGGTTTGCAGGGTGTCGCGCAAGTCGCCGACCAGAATATCGCCTTCTACGAAGGAATCGCCGAAAAATGCGACGCGCACCGTGCGCCCGTGGGTCCGGATGGAATCAACGGCGGCAAAAAAAAGGTCAAGCCCTTGGCCACCTGGGGTATAATCTTCAAAAGCCTGACCCCAGAGCGTTGAATCAATGGCCAAATTGGCGGCCATCAGGGTACTGTCCGTTTGTGCAATCGAATCCGTTGCGGCGGTCGCCACAACAACAGGTGCCGCCGGTTTCGCAGCCCGGATGTCAGCGAAAATGTCCATTTTTCGCAAGGGAATGCCGTTCAGTACCACACCTTCGGGCAGCAATGAAAGTCCCGTGAGTAAAGCGAGCACGCAGATGACCAACCACAGGCTTTGGCCGAAATAGTTTTTCATGTGCGGCGAAGGTAGGTCAAGTTGGAGATTTTCGTCACACGTTGTCAGGGTTGGGTTTTCACTATCGGCCCGACCACACCGGCCCGGCCATAGCCCCAAAGCACGAACCAGTAGGCACCATCCGGCCAGTTTGCGGTGTTGATATTCGCTGTTTTAGCATTTTCAAAACGCACCTCGTGCTGCAAGTCGCCGCCCGTGCTGAACACCTGCACCTGCTCAAAGGGGTGCTCCGCCTGGATGCGAATCGTCCCGCTCGTTGGGTTAGGCGTAACCTTGGCTCGGAGCGCCCGCTGCTCCACTTCGGCAGCACTGACGGTGGCATTCCCCTTCGCTATGGCGTACTGACCCAAAGCCGTTTGGTTGGTGCGCAGGAATCCGAACCGGTCTTGGTTCGAGGTCACGATATTTTTGGTGTAGTTCGGGTGCGGCATCCACGGGTGTCCAGGATTTGGCCGGTACAGCAGCACGATGCTGTCTTCCGATGGGCCGGTTTGAGCAAACAGTTCCGTGTCGAGTTGATCCAAGACCCCGCGCCCGTCGTACAGAAAAGTCGCCTCACCGGCAAACGGATGCAGCGCGTCCACCGTCCAGTACCGGTTGCTCAGGGTGTAGCCGTGCGGGTTGGCGTTGCCGGCAGTGTCGGGCATGGCGTAGTGGTGTTCCACGCGGATGAGTGCCGAGTCAGCAGGCAGGCTGGTCACCTTGATGTTTAGTTTTGCTGGCGAAAAATTGTGGGTTTGCAGGGTTTTGACCACCCACTCCTTGTCGGTACGAGCTTGGCAAATGCGCTGTTGGGTGTTTACCCAGACTTTGCTCGGCGCTGGCCCAAACGACGGCAGGGTAAACTCCACGATGGTTTTTTCACCTGAAACGGTGGCCGTTCGGTATTGTCGGTTTCCCAACACGTCCACGAAGGTGAATTCTATGGGCACATTTTGATGAAATGCGGGAGCGCCCCTGCGCTTTTGCACGACCAGCGCAATCACCTTTGTTCCGGCATCAATAGGGGAGAAAAGAAATGCAACCGTGTCCACCGAAAAATCCGCAAAACCCGGTTGAAAAACCCAATCCTCAAAAAAATCGGTCAGGTCACGGCCGGTAGCGGCGCTGAGTTTGTCCAGCAGGTCGGCGCTGCTCCAATCGGCAAACTGGTTTTCGTCCAAAACCGCTCGCAGGCCAGAGCGGAAAAGTGAATCACCGAGGTAGCCGCGCAGGTTGTGCGCCACCACGGCACCTTTATTATATACATGACGGCCGTAGGTGTAGGCATGCGGCACACCGGACACGGCCCGGTAACCGCCTTCCTGCACGTGCGCATTTTCCAAAACGTCGAGAAAATTGGCGGCTACTGCGTCGGCATAGCGGTTGGGGCCATAAACGTGCTCCAGGAACAGGTGCTCCGAATAAACAGCCCAGCCTTCGTTCAGCCACATATCCTCCGCCGTGGAGCAGGTGGCGAGGTCGCCCCACCAGTGGTGGCTCAGTTCGTGGGCCATGAGCGTTTCGCCGTTGGTGGTGCCGTCCACTGCCGCACGCATATAGGCGATATTGGTGGCGTGCTCCATCGCGCCGGAGCCGAACGGAACCACGGAATAGCCGATCTTGTCCCAGCGGTACGGGCCAAACCAGTGCTCGAATGCGACGAGGGCATCAGGCAGATGGGTGAAAGAGCCGATCAGTTTGTTCGTATCGGCGGCGGCCACGGCGATTTGTACGGGCACCGTGCCCTGCTCACCCGCATACGCACGTTCGAACGAGGCAAACGGCCCGACCGCCACGCAGGCAAGGTACGATGGAATTGGATCCGTGATGCGCCAGTACCAGTGTGAGCCGTTTCCCGAGGACACGTTGGCCAAAAGTATCCCATTGCAAAAGGCCGTTTTCCCGGGCGGCGCGAAAATCCGAAAGTCAAATTGACAACGCTCTTCAAAATTGTCGAAACAGGGGAACCACGCCCTGCCGTAGTTGTGCGGGTCGGCGGCGAAACCTACGCCGAGGTTGTAGGCGTATTCCCCCTGCCAGTAAAAACCACCCCAGCCGGAGGCATCCTCAGCGGGTTTGCCGCGGTAGTAAACTTGGAGGCTTGCCGTATCACCGGCGTTCAGGGCAGCGGGCCATTGAATTTGTAGCGATTTCCCGTCGTAGGCCCAATTGGGGCCGAGCACGGAAACGACCGAGTCAATGGTCATGCCCAGCAGGTCGAGCCGCATTTCGGTTACGCCGGGGACTTTGGCCGCAAATTCGATTTTGGCGCTGCCGTGAATCGTTTTTCCGGCAAAATCGCTCACGTCAAGGTCGAGCGTGGTTTTTTGGATATCAATCGAATCGCTGCGGGTGTCGGGCGCGGCGTTTGGCAGCGGCAGGGCGGCGAGCATTTTTTTTCCTTTGGCGCACCAATCGGCGGCGGGCAGCATTTTTTGGGAAGAAACCGGAGATGCTGCCAGGGTGGCAACGACGAGCAGTGTTATTCGCATGGACTTTTTTTTGAACTAGCTCCAACGGCGCAGCCGAATACCCAGCCCCGCCATCAACAGACCGAAAAATAGGGCGTACAGTCCAAACCAGCCAGTAAGAGAAAACCCGCCAATATTTGGTTGAAAAACAATGAGCACGCCAACGGCCATGGAAACAATTCCGGCAAGGGCCAGTAGCCATTCGTTCGTGATCTCTTTCCGTACTCGGAACGCCAAAATGATTTCGAAAGCCCCGGTAAGCAGGCACCACAGAGCGAGGTAAAGGAGTAGCCGGTCTGCTGTGATTTCCGGTGTGAGCAAGGCCGCTGCGCCCAGCCCGATACCGAGTGCGCCTTCGAGAAAAGCCACCCACCAGTCGTGGTCGCGCCCGCGTAAGGCCCAACCCGAATATGCGGCCAGGTGGCCGTCGGCCAGAAGAAAAAGGCCAATCACGCCCACAAATGTTTCGTATGAAAATCCCCTGCCGAGGAAAACAGCGGCGGCAAATGCCAGCGCCACAACTCCCCGCAGCGCCACTACCCACCATTGCTTGGCTAAAATCTGTAACATGGTCGTGTTGTTTGGTTGCGACGATTAGTTTTTGAACTTTTTGCTGTACTCCCGTTCCAAGCTGTCCACCAGCATTTCGTAGGCTGGGTCGTCTATCGGGTTTTCGTAGTCCTTGGTTTTGTTTTTGCCAAAAACCTTGAGTTTTACGGTATTGTAGCGCTTCGGATTGAGGCGGAAATCTTGCAGCAACAGGGAAAGATGGCGGGTGGTGCGTACCATTTGGGTGTAAAACTCCGGGTCATTCATCAGTTTGCCGATGGAGCCGTCTTTGTTGGTCAGCCCGGCGGCCAACGTGTCGAACCGGGCCATTGCCGACTGGGTTGTTTTCAGCGTGGAGTTCAGGGTGCTCACGGACACGGTGAGCGAATCTATGAGGATTGCGGCCTTTTGCCCGCCCTTGTCAATGCCCGCGCCTTTGAGTTGTTCGCTAAAGGCGGCCATGTTGTTGAGGGTGGTGGTGATACTCTGATTGCTTTCCCGAATAGCGCGGGTGATCTCACCTGTGTTGTTGGCGGTGGCTGTCAGTCCGGACGTACTGGCATCAAGGAACCGGTTGATTTTGCCTGTCATTTGTGCGATGTTGGCCAAGGACTCGTGGAGTGCCAGCAGTGTGCGGCCGATGCCCTGTGGGTTGCGCGGATCGGCGATAGTATCGTACAGGGCCGTCAGGCCGAGGCGCAGGCGGTCCATATACACATCCAATTCCTCGGGGTTGCCGAGCACGCTTTCGATGAACGATTTGGTGCTACCGCTCAAGTAGTCGCCGCTTTGGGCACAGCCGTCGCCGTCGCAGGGGTTTTTGATGACGAGGCTGATAGCCTTGCCGCCCATGATACTGGCGCTGACGATGATGGCCAGAGCATCTTTTGGCACGTCCACCCAGCGCTCCACATTGATGGTAACCACAATCGTTTTGTCGTCTTCGGGGTCAATAGAAATGTCCTTGACCATACCCACTTGGTGGCCGCTGACGTAAACGGGGCTGGAGGATTGGAGGCCTTCGACATCATTGTAGCGGACGTAAAACGTCTGCGAGGCATGGAGCAAGTTGATGCCTTTGAGGAACTGGAAGCCCCAGATGCCCAAGGCGATGGCCGCCACAGCGAGCAGACCGATTTTAGTTTCGTTGCTAATTTTAAGCATATTGTGGTTGTTGTGTTCGGGAGTTAAGGTGGGTTACAAGCGTTGCAAAATCATTTCGGACAAGTCGAATACCATGATCTGGTCATTTTTTTCATTGGCTTTGAGGCCGTCTTGCAGCATAGTGATGCAAAACGGGCAGTTGGCGGCTACGATGTCGGGGTTGGTGGCGAGGGCTTCTTCGACGCGCTCAATGTTGATGCGCTTGTCGCCGGGTTCGTCCTCCTTCCACATTTGGGCACCGCCAGCACCGCAACAGAGGCCGTTTTTGCGGGAGCGCTTCATCTCCACGAGGTCGGCATCAAGGGTTTCGAGCAGGGCGCGGGGCGCTTCGTACACATCGTTGGCGCGACCAAGGTAGCAAGAGTCGTGATAGGTGATGCGTTTGCCGTTGAATGCCCCGCTTTCCTTCATTTTCAGGCGGCCCGAAGCAATGAGTTCCTGCAGCAGCTGGGTGTGGTGTACCACTTCGTAGTTGCCGCCAAGTGCCGGGTATTCGTTTTTGAGCACATTGAAGCAGTGTGGACAGGCAGCCACGATTTTTTTCACGTCGTACAGGTTCAATGTTTCGATATTCATCATGGCCGTCATCTGGAACAGAAATTCGTTGCCAGCGCGGCGGGCGGGGTCGCCGGTGCAGCGCTCCTCGTTGCCGAGGATAGCAAACTCCACGCCCGCGTGGTTCAGGATTTCACACACGGCACGGGTCACTTTTTGGGCGCGAGCATCGAAGGAGCCAGCGCAGCCGACCCAAAATAGGATTTCGGGCGTGCGGCCCTCAGATTGCAGTTCGGATATCGTTTTTGCAAACACTGTTTTTGGAATGATGAATGATGAATGATGAATGATGAATGATGAATGATGAATGATGAATGATGAATGATGAATGATGAATGATGAATGATTGCTACTCTCTGGCCATCTTTTTCTTTTTGGTCAATATGGAGCTGCGTAGGAGCTTTAGAACTTCTTCGGAATCATGGTAAATTGACCGAAACTCAGCTTCAGTAAGAAACCCGGTTGCCAAGAGCAGTTCTAACCAATATTGAGTTTCTGCGGTTTCTTTTTGTGCTATTCCCAGTTTATGTACGAAATCCATTGGACTTTCAGCGTTGGCTGCTTCCCGTATCATCGCGCCGGGGTTTGTGCCGCACCTTAGCAATTGTTTACTAAGCGTGTACTCCTTTTTTTCGTCGTTCAAATACCGACAAAGCCGCACTATTCGTACTGCTAAGTTAAAACTCTTCTCACGCAAAGGGTCATATTTAGTCTTACTCTCATGCTCCATTTCCACAGCAATTTTATCATTCATCATTCATCATTCATCATTCATCATTCATCATTCATCATTCATCATTCATGCCTCCACGTTTCTCGTTCCTCGCTCATGGCCCACGCCGCGCCATTGTTTTCGATAGCATTGAACAGGGGCAGCCAGTCGGTGGGGCCAGCGGAGAGGGTCAGGATTTCGTATCGGCGAAGTTGTACGATGATATCCAATGGGTTGATGAGGAGGGGGCAGGCTTCCACGCAGGCGTTGCAGGTGGTGCAGGCGTGCAATTCCTCGGGGGTGATATAGTCGAACAGGGTTTTGCCGTCGGCGTAATTGTCGCGGGTTTGTTTGCCGGTAGCGATAGCCGTGCCCACTTCCCCGGCGCGGTCGCGCACGTCCATCATAACCTTGCGGGGGCTGAGTTTTTTCCCCGTGATGTTGGCCGGGCAGGCGGCTGTGCAGCGGCCGCACTCAGTGCAGGAGTAGGCCTGAAGCAGGTTTTTCCAACTCAGGGTGAACACGTCGTTGGCACCGAACTCGGGCAGGTCATTGGGCGCATTGGGGTCGGGCTGCTCCAGTCCCATCATGATCCGCACTTCTTTTTGCACGTCGGGCATATTGGCCATTTCGCCCTTGGGCGAGAGGCGTGCATGCCAGGTGTTGGGAAACGCCAGCAGGATGTGCAGGTGCTTGGAGTAGGGCAGGTAGCACAAAAAACCGAACACGGTGAGGATGTGCAGCCACCAACCGAAGCGTTCCACGACGATGAGCGCACTGTCGGTCAGGCCGCCGAACAACACCGGCCCGAGCCAATTGCTCACCGCGAACGCGCCCGTGGGGCCGTAGTGCTCTGCACCTCGGCTTTGTAGCACTTGGTCGCCGCCGTTCATGCAAAAAATGCCGACGATGAGAATGATCTCGCCCAACAGGATCAGGTTGGCATCGCGGGAGGGCCAACCTTTCATTTCGGGTTTCCAGAAACGCGGCACGCGGAGCAGGTTGCGGCGGGATAAAAACACCACCGTGGCCACGAATGCCAGAACGGACAGGATTTCGATAAAACTGATGACGAAAGTGTAAAAACCGCCGAGGTAGGGTGCGAAAAATCGGTGGCTGCCCGAAAGGCCGTCCACGACGATCTCGATCAGTTCGACTTGGGTAATGACGAAGGCCACATAAATGAACAGGTGCAGTACGGCAGGCAGCGGGTTTTTGAACATTTTTTGTTGCCCAAGCGCTACCAACAGTACGTTTCGCCAGCGCTGGCCGAGGTTGCCTTCGGTTTTTTCCGGCTTGCCCAAATGGATGTTCTGCCAAACCCGCCCATAGCCTTTTACAGCAAACCAGCCTGTGACGACCAGTACCGCTATGAAAAAAAGTGTTTGAAACATAAAAACTGTTTTGCCGGCGAAAAGTACAGCGATAACGAGGATTTTTGCGCTTGTTTGAGCACAGTTTTCAAAACCGCACACGATGAAAATATTGGACGACCGTCAAATACGCCAAAAGATCAAACGCCTCGCCATCGAAATTCTGGAGCGCCACTTTGGCGAACCGGAGGTCATCCTGGCTGGGCTGAACAATAACGGCGTAGAGTTTGCCCAACTGCTGCTCACCGAATTACGGCCCATCACGCCCTCCGGCATGACGATCACACCCACCCGTATCCGCCTCAACCCTGCCAACCCGCTCGAATATCCGCCCAGCATTGATTTGCCCGCCGAAAACCTGCGCGGCAAGCCCATCATCATCGTGGACGACGTGGCTAACACCGGGCGCACTATTTTTTATGCTGTGCAGCCGCTGCTGGCCGTCATCCCCAAACAGGTGGAAGTGGCCGTACTCGTGGACCGCAAGCACAAATCTTTCCCGATCAAGGCCGATTATGTTGGCCTTTCACTGTACACGACCATGCTCGACGACATTGACGTGCAGATACGCGGCGGCGAGGAAATGGCCGTTTTTTTGCGGTAGGGGCGACCTTTGCGGTCGCCCGAATCGTCAGTCGCCGCCTATTGCTGCAGTGCCGCAAACAACCAATTCGCCAGCGCCTGTCGGTTACTGGGGATGACCAAGCGTTGCTGATCCCAATCGTTGCGGATATTGCCCAATTCCACGTACACGGCCACGGGCGCGGTGGTTTCGCGCAGGGTGAACAGAGCCCGTGCCGACACGCTGCCGTTGTAGCGTTTTTGCGATCGCACGCGAGCGTATTTTTGGAGAAAGGTTTGATGCATCCGCTGTGCCAGTTCCTTGCTCGGCTCGCTGTCGGGCCGGTGATAAAAAAACACGTCAATTTCTTTTTGCCGCAGGCGTGAGTCCACGTGGATTTCGATGATCGTTTGGTCTGTCACTTTGGCTTTTTGATAAATTTCGGTCATCTCGTTGATGATGGCGGTGCGTTGGCCGAGGCGTTCTTTTTGATCCAAGGGGATGGGCAGGTCGCCCCAGGCAGTTTCGTCTTTGTCGCATCGGAGAAAAGCGTCGTCTCGGATACCGTCGTTGTCATCACGCACGATCATGTAGGCTGTGGCATCGTGACTGATGAGCAACCGGACGAGGCGAAGCGCCACATCATAAGCGTACTCGTCCTCGCAGAGGCTATGGCCGGCGCGACGGCCCTCGGCACCGCTATCGGGGCCGCCGTGGCCGCTGATGATGTAAAAAACCTTGCCTTTCAATTTGCGGCTGAGCAGGGGCGTTTTTTGGTATTTTTTTCCAAAAATGGGAAACATTCGGCTCCCCACACCAGCGGATGGTTCTTTCAGATTTACGGACGTGCTCACTTGGGCGACGCTCGACCGGCTCACTGCCTCGGCCAGCGGCACCTCTTCCGGGCAGTTCAGTTCGTGCCAAGGCACCCACAGTTCTTTGTCTTCGATGAAACTGGTTTTGCGGTACCCTTGGGCGTGCATATCCTTGTTGAAATCGGAAATGCGCGTGGCCGTCTGCCAGTTGTCAATGCCGAGCGAGGAGCGGATGGATTTGCCGTTGTAGGCCACCACGGTCACAGGGATTTTGTACTGGGTCTTGGTCTTGAGGCGGTAGTCCTCTTTGAGGCCGTTGATCTTGAAAAATTCCGTGACATTGCAATCGTAGCCGTCAAGCCCGAAACGGGCGAGCAGTGTTGGTACTGTCTCGCCGGGTTGGGCTGATACCACGAGGTACACCGTTTCCGGCACGGGCGGCTTGGGGAGCGCGGGCCGGGAGTTCGATTTTTTTTGGGCCGATAACCCGCTCACTGCGAGCAGCAGGGCAAGGGCAACTAAGCCAGCAAGGCGCGGGCAAAGCGGTCGGAAAAGGCAATTGCCGGTCGAGACGTGACACATTCGGGCAAATTTGGACAAAAAAGTTTTTGGTCTTGGGCAAAGGACGGACTTTTAGCGCCTACTTTTTTCCTTTGTGCTCCTTTGCCACTGTTTTTTCAATCAAATTCGACCTTCCCTCCATGAACAACATGCTCCTTGCCCGCAACGCCGCCTACCAAAAACAAGTGGAAAACCTGCTCGATGCACTGGCCTCGCACGACGATGTGGCACTCAACAGCCGCCCCTCGAACGGCGGCTGGTCAGTGGTGCAGGTGATGCACCACTTGATCGTGTCCGAAGAACTGTCGCACCGGTATGTGCAAAAAAAACTGAGTTTCAACCCTAAACTGAAAAACGCGGGCCTGATTGAGTGGCTCCGTGAGCGGGCGCTGTGGTTTTACCTCAATGTACCGATCAAGTTCAGGGCACCAGCCATCGTCGGCGACGAAAACCTGCCCGAGAACGCCACTCTGGCCGAAACGCGGGAGCGCTGGCTCAAGGCACGCGCGGCATGGGCATCTTTTTTTGAAAATTTGCCACCCGAACTCGCCTCCAAAGTCGTGTACCGCCACCCGATCGCGGGGCGACTGGGCTGGTCGGGTCTGATCACGTTTTTTACAACCCACTTCGACCGCCACCAGAAACAAATTCACCGCACGCTAGCCCAAACGGCTTAACCGACATTTCTTCTCGCACATGAAACATTTTACGCTCCTCTTCTTTTGCCTCACCGCTTTTTGCCTGCATGCGCAGGATCCGTTTAGCAAAGACAACTTCGCACCCTGCGGCACAGTGTCGCATATTGACCCGTGGCTGAAAAAGTATTTAGCCTCGCCTTCGGATTACCCGGAGGGTACCGACACCCTGTGGGTGGGCATGCAGCTACACCTTTTGGCCAAAAGTGATGGCAAAGAACGCATCAGCACCGAACAGTTGCTCGATGCGCTGAACCGGCTGAACACGGATTTTGCGCCGTCGGGCATCCGGTTTTATTGCAAAAACGACTGGAAACAGATCAACAACACCACTTGGTACCAGCACGACTCCTTGACGCAGGGCATCCAGATGATGTTCGCCAATAACGTGCCCGACGTGCTCAATGCCTATTTCGTGGCCAAGGCTGCCGGCAACTGCGGGTACAACCTGCCCTACGCCGGTGTGGCTATGGCGCACGGCTGCGCCGGTGCGGACAGCCATACCTGGACGCACGAGGTAGGGCACGCACTGTCCATCCAGCACCCGTTTATCGGCTGGGAGGGCAAGCTCTACAACCCAGCCAACCCAACACCCGACACGCTCACCTACGACTACACGCATTTTCACAGCAAGCCAGATACCATCGTGCCCGCGCCCTTGGACACAGCCCTTGTGGAATATGTGAACGGCAGTAATTGTGGCATTGCCGCTGACCGTATCTGTGACTCCGGCCCCGACTACCTGAGCTACCGCTGGAATTGCAACGGGCAGGGTCAAAGCACCGTGGTGCAAAAGGACCCGAGTGGGGCCACATTCGTTTCCGACGGCACGTTGTTCATGTCGTATGCCAACGATGTTTGTCAAACCCGCTTCACCGCGCAGCAAACGGCCATTATGCGGGCTAAACTCCAGACGGACAAGGTTGCCTGGTTGGCCCCTTCAACCCCGGCTCCGATCATTGCTGCTGGCACGGCGGTACAATTAGTGTCGCCCGTCAACTTCGCACAGGTGCCGGTTGCCGGAGCTTTGCTGACTTGGACTGCCGTTTCTGGGGCCACGCACTACCTCGTGCAAGTATCCAAAGTAGCGAGTTTCGGCATCAGTGATTTTGAAGCCGTCGTGACTGACACGTTTGCTCTCACTGGCAACCTCACAGTCAATTGGAACTATTATTGGCGCGTCCGGCCATTCAATTGCGCCTCTTCTGGCGTATTTTCTTCGGCTGGAAGGTTTACGCCTAAAACGGTGAGTGTGCAGTCGGCAACCGAAGCGGGCTGGCGGATATACCCCAGTATTGTTGGAGGTGGCGAACCGATATTGCTGGAAATTCCGGAAAACTGGCAGGGACAATCTGCGGATTTCCGCGTGTTCGACACCGCCGGGCGGCTGATGTGGCAGAGCGTGCAAGCATTGGAAAGCCCGCGGCAACTACTGCGGATGCCCACGGAGTCGTGGCCGCGCGGGGTGTACAATTTGTTGTGTACGGGTAAGGTTGGGGTGGTTCGGCAGACGGTGGTGATAAGCAATTAGCGGGTCAGCCGCTCTATTTCCCGTGTAATTTCGTTGATCGCTTCCTTGTTGGCAATTTCGCCGTTGAGGCTAAAAATGATGAATACTTTGCCGCCGTATGTTTCCTCGAATTCTTGAAAACTTGCCCGCATCCGTTCGGAGATGGAGTAGTTGCCGAAGTTGGATTGGGCTGTGGCCGGTTTGATCTGAATGCCGAACGCACAGTTTCCAACATGGCCGATGTAATCAATGTCACCGGCATGGTCGAGCGCTGGGGGGCTTTCTTGGAAATCAACGTTGGGGAAAAGTTTGGCCAAGACATCGTTGACGACCGACTTTTCGCGGATGTATCCGTCAAACGTACGGTTGATGGTCAGGTTGTGGATGTAGTCTATGCAGTCTTGCCGGCTAAGTTGGCGAAAGGCGTCCTGCCATTCTGGAATGACGACTTCGACAATTTTTTCGTACAGCCGCTCGCCAAGTTCGTTTAGGCTTGCCCGGTTGATTTTGAACGCCTGTTTGCCGTTTGTGTAGGCATGTTCAAAATACCAGTTTTCCCATTCTTCGATCGTTTTGGGCTGGCATTCTCGAATGAGGGCCATGACTGTTCCGACTTTGTTGGGGCGAGACAATTGGTAGGTTTGGCAGGCGTAGTTCAGCACTTTTTCTTTTTTGCCAAAATCCAGCGAGTGTTTTTTAGCCATTGGTCAGGGAGTTGAACTTGTTTTTGTGCTTAAATTCCAACGAGTTGTCCACTAAGGCCAATCCCTCCCTGATCAGATGCGCGTTCAAAAAAGTCTTGTTTTCCAAATACAGGTAGACCATGAGGTTGTTTTCGGCATCGTGCTTCACGTTGTCAAATTTCAAAAACACGCGCTTGCCCTTGGTTTTTGATCGCAAATACGCACTCGCCTGGCCGTTTTGTTCAGGGTCTTGTTTGATGCCGATTAACCGTACGACAAGCCCCGTGTTTAAGCGCACCAGTTCAGGACTGATGATTTCTTTGATCGAAAAAAACTCCTCTCTTGTTTGCTTCGCTTTGTCGTCCAACTTGGAGCCGAACTGGAGTTTTTTTACGTCAATTTTTTTGTCCAGTTGGTGTGGGTCCGAAAAACGTAAGGCAGGCTCTCAATTTTTTTTTCAAAATCGGGCGGATGTTGGCTTTGTTCGGCAAATTCCACCCGGGTTTCTTCAAAAAGCGGTTTCCCGCCTGTGTCCAATTTCCCCCGAATAATCGGGATGAAGTTCGGATTGATCTCGTACCCGCATGAATTGCGCCCCAGGTTTTTGGCGGCCAAAGCGGTTGTTCCGCTGCCGAGGAACGGATCGAGCACGTTTTCACCGGGAAATGAATACATTTTGATGAGCCTGCGCGGAATCTCCTCCGGGAACATGGCCAAGTGCCCGTCCTGCCGCGCCCCGCTGATGTACCAGTGGCCGTTGAAAAACGTGTTCCACTCCTCAGTTGTCATGGCCGACTGGTCTTTTTGCTCGGCGGTCGGTTTGGGTGGGGTACCCTGTTTTTTGAACAACAGGATATATTCAAAATCCAATTTCACGATCCCGTTACGCGGATGGGGGAAACTTCCCATCACGCTGCCGCCTCCGGTCGTGTTCATGGTGGTAGTCTTTTGCCAGATGATGGACCCCATGAAATCAAACCCGACGGCCTCGCAAAACCGGATGATCTCGCTGTGAATGGGGATCACTTTGTACCGCCCGTAGTAAACAGATCGAGCAAATTGGTCGCCGATATTGATGCATAAGCGACATCCGGGGTGCAGCACCCTGTGGCATTCGCTCCATGTTAAATTCAGGTGATTGATGTACGTTTCGTAGTCGTCGTGGAACCCGATCTGGTTTTCCGAGCCGTAATCTTTCAACTGCCAATAAGGCGGCGAGGTCACGATCAGGTGAAAACTCTCGTCGCGCAGATCACTCATTTGCCGGCTATCGCCTCGGATGATTTTGTGGTAGGTACCTCGCATCGCACATTAAATTTCGGACAAAAGTAACTCGAATGAGCGAGAGGTGTGCGCTTAAAAAACGGAAAAAGCCCTCATCCAGCGTTGCGCGGATAGAGGGCCATCCCAAAAACCGATTACGTCTTTATGCTGAAAAAAGCATGTTGTCCGAGTGGGTGCCGTCATTCGGGCGATTCAATGTTTTTGAAACAAGAGCCGCCCACTTAGCAGGGCACAAAAGTAGGCCTAAAATTTTCTTGACAAATACCGACTGTCCGGTAATTATATAAAATATGCAGCAAATATCTGGCCGAAAGTCAACAACTGATTTTTCTTTGTGTCAATAAATTATCTGGCAAAAGGCGCTTAGTATTTTTTATTTGAATGTTAATTCTCCTGCTCAAGGTTTTTTCTTTTGCCTTACAAAAAGTCTATGGCGTTTTTTGGATCGAGGATTTAAGATTGCTGAATTCCCGAAACTGTCGCCCAAGCGGCTAAACTATTTGCCCGACGGAGGCCCGGACGCAGTGCGAAAGCCCTGTTTGCCTGCGCAAAACAGCAGATCAAGGACTGAAAGATCGGGCAGGAAACCGTGGCGCTCCTGAAATACCTGTGGGTAGGGTAGGGGGGCGAACAACTCGCCCGGTGTACTGACGTTTGGGGAAATGCGCCCACGCAAATCCGCAATGTGCATGCTGGCATCAGTCGGCTGGTTGCCCACTCCGAGTTCAGCATACGATTTCGTCAGGTGGACTTCTCCCGTCCAGCCTGTTTTTTTCAGCAGGAAATGCACCACGTCAAGGTTGAGGTCAAACAAATAGGTGTACGGTTTTTCAAAAAAAGGAGCGACTTCCCCGGCGAAATGCTCGAAGTAGGGCGCGTTGCCGTATGCGGTGCAGATGCTGCGCCAGTGGGCACGCTGCCAAGGCTGGTCGGTGGCGATACGTACATCGCGGACGAGCGTTTGCTGGTGCTTGCCTTTCAGCAACGGGACACTGAGGCGCTGCAGGCTGTTCGGCCCGGCAATATGGCAGCGGTTGCGGTAGCTGCCTTTTTGGTAATGCTCACAGGCTTCTAACCAAAGCGTGTCGTTGCTGGCAGCGAGCGCTATCCACGAAACCGGTGGCCAGTAAAACAATTCAAGCAACAGGGTAGGGGACGGCATCACAACGGGACGGTTTTGAAGTCCTGTTTTTTGAGCAGGCGGAGCATGCCTTTTTCGCCGGCGAGGTGTCCGGCACCAACGGCGCAGAACAGGCTTTTCTCGGCTGCGATTTCGGAAAAACGGCCCGCCATGATCTGATTGCGCTCGTAAAGCATGACCCGGCGCATACCCCGGGCATCTTTTTTAGCGGCCTTATATAGTTGTTGCAAGTCACCGCCTTGATACCACTGGAGCATTTTTTTGAGCCTGCGCTTTTGTCTGCCGTAGTTTTTCAGGAGCCAGGTCAGGCTTTTCACGTGCTGTTGAAATGAGATGTTTTTCAAGGTTTGTAACTGTTCCGCGAACGTTTCCACCCCGGTAGTGGACTTGCCAAGGGAGCGGGCATGCTCCCAAAGGGTTTCGTCCAACGACCTCGCAGCCTCATCCGCCAGCAAGGCGTTGGTCAGGGCCATGCTGACAGTCATCGGGTGCTGGTGGCGCATCGCTTCAGCAGATGTACCTAGTTTTTTTTGGCAATAGAACTCCAGATTTTTCCAGGCACCGGGCTTCAAGAAGGTATTGAGTAGCTGATCTGGAGGTAGACAAAGCACGGCCTCGACGGCAGCATGGTCGGTGTCAGAAAAATCAAACTCGGTGGCAAAAATGTCGCAGTGCTCCATGCAGGCGTTTGCCAAGTCCAACCACATGAACGCCCTAAGGTCGCGCACGTGCATGGTGCCGAACAGGTAGGATACGGGGCCGCCCCGTTTGGGCGTAACACGCCAGAGGAGAGAACTTTTCATAGGTCAGTCAACGGATTAGTGCGGTGCAAGGGATGTTTTCCCAGCGTTCGGCAGAGCGATTCCACCGCTGAACGGTGAAACGCCAAAGGCCGGAACGGCCGGGGTCGGTTGCGCACCGGCAAAGGTACTGCGCCAAACGCTGATGCGCGTATGGGCTGTTGTAAGCAGGCACATGCAAATCGCTGAAGGCCCAGTCGTCGAAGAGCAGTTTGCTGCCCGATTCGTAGGCATGTTTGGCCCAAACGCGCTGAATTTCCGGGCACGATGCACTATTTTTTTTTATAAAAAAACCGGCCTCGGTTTGGGTGTTGCTGTACATTTTCCACGACAACGGCTCGTCCCACCGGTGCCAAACATTGAGCAACGGAAAAACCCAAGCGAAAGCTAGCAATACAGTAGTGGCAGCTTTGATAAAAACGCTGCTCCTCCGCGCCTCTGCGTTTACATCCATCCCGTCCGAAAACACAACCCACGCTATGCCCGCCATTGCCAAATTCCACGGGATAACCACTATATTCCAGTCCAATCCCCAAGGGCTGAGTGCGAGCGTGACGAACAAATGAAACCCCACGGCAATCCAACGAAAGATAGACCTCGTGGCTAACCGGAGCAAGCCAAGTGCCAGCAATACCTCAGCGGCGGCTACGAGATATCCGAGGGCCGGAAACGCGGCGAGGGGTTTTGTCCAAAAAAAGGCTTCGCAAAACCACGGAAAATTGTCCTCGGCGAAATAGGGTGTGATCTTGTTCAGCCCGCCCCAGGCGTACACTGCCGCCATTAACCAGCGCAGGTTGTTGGTCAAGCGACCTTCTGCCTGGCCTGCAGCCACAATCAAGCCGAGGGCGAGCAGGTAAAAATAGGTCCACGGTTGCAGGCGATTCAGGTCAAGCCCGACCAATAGCGTCAGTGTCGCGGCCAGCGCCGATGCAGTGTGTTTTTTTGCCGGAAAAACGACTGCGAAAGCGAGGGCGGCAAACAAAACGAGTGCCGGAAGATGGCTCCAGGCGGAAAATAGTGGTGCATAGCCTTCTCCCCAAACAGGCAGTAACGGAAATGTGCGCCCGGCCCCAGCCCACCAAAGCGGCCACGACAGGGCGACGTGAGCCATCAGGGCCAAACCGATGAGTCGAATCAGGATGCTTCGAGTCGTGCGGGGGTGTTCTATACGAGGGCCAAGTGTCACGTTTTTGCCCGACAATTCAATCTCTTGATTCTTTCGTTGTATAGCTGTGCCCCCCCTCATTGACTCTAATTTCCGGCAGATATTTTTTGCTCCAGAGCCGGTGTCGGGGCAATTTTGGCCGCCTTTTGCCAGTACTCGGTGGCTCGGTTGCGGTCGCCGAGCTGAAAAAGCGTGTCGCCGTAATGTTCCAAAATGCCGGGGTGTTTGTCCCCTCCTTTGACAAGCGCCTGCTCGTACTGTGTTTTAGCGGCAGCGGTATCTTTTTTGCGCAGCCAGGCCAGTCCGATCTGGTCGAGGATGTTCAGGTGGAGCAATGTATTTTTGCTGCCCATGAGCACGGCCTGTTCGAGTTGGGCCAATGCATCGTCGGGACGGCCTTTTTCGTTGGCTGCCAGGCCGTAGTAGTAGTAGGCGACGGCTTGGTTTGGAAAATCTTCCATCGCTTTTTCTGCGAGGTCCAGCATGTCGTCGTAGTTCTGTTGCCCGTGCAGGATAGCCAGGGAGTTTTCCCAAACAGAAAAAACAGAGGGCTTCAACTTGATACAGGTGCGGTAGCGGGCGAGCGCCTGGAGGGGGTGGTCGGCCAGGTACAGCAGGTCGCCGGACAAACTCCATGCCTTGGGGTCATCAGGGTGTGCGGCTTCGACTAAAGCACCGAGGTCAAGCAGGGCCTGAACCGCATCGGGTGCCATGCCTGTGCGTAACTTCTCGAAATACGGTAACATTTCCTTGACCTTGCCATCGAGGCTCAGGTAGGGGTCTTTGAAAAATGGTTTTAGCGCAGTGAGCACGGCCACATCGGAGCCGGATTTTTCCAAAACGGCGATTTTGGCCGTTTCATCATCGGGGTCGCGCCGCAGGATTTCTTCATACACTTTGCGTGCAGCGGTCTTGTCGCCCACGGATTCGTATAGTTGGGCCACTCGGTGGCGGTATTCGAGGTGTTTCGGGTATGTGTTGGCCAATTTTTCCAGTTCGGCGGCGGCTTTTTTGTACTCGCCAAGGCCGAGGTAGATGACGTGTTTTTTGTCGGCTGTGCGCTCGCTGACACCGGCGATCTTTTCCAACTGGTCAAGCGCTTTGAGGCCGTTTTTAGGGTCGCCTGCGAGCACATAGAGGTAGGCGAGGCGTTCAAGAAACGCGCCGTCTTGCGGGTATTTTTGGGTGAGAGCCAGGTAAATGGCGGCAGCATCCTTGGCTTGACCTACTTTTTCGAACAGGTCAGCCTGAAAAATTCGGAACCACTGGTTTTCGGGGTCTTTGGCCACGGCCTTGGCTGCTGCGTCTATGGCGGTCACGTTGTCTTTAAGCATCTCATAGCTGCGGGCCAAACCGTACCATGCTGCGGCGTTGTCGGGGTTTTCGTTGAGGAACTGTTTGTACAGGTTGGCGGCTTTTTCGTAGTGGCCGAGCACACGTTCCCGATCAGCGGCGATGAAAGCACTTTGACGGTCCACCTCGGCCTCTGGCACGATCTTGGCTTGGCCGCCGATGGTGTTTTGGGCAAAGGGAACAGCCGCAAGCAGGAGCAGCGGCAGCAGGGTTTTGAATTTTTTGCACATAGTTATCTTTTTGAGAAATGCGAGTAGTCGCCGAGGTTCAGTTCGTCCTTGGAGCCTATAAACTTGCTGACGTTGCCCACCATCGAGTTTTCGAGCACGGCGTTTTTGATTTGGGATTTGTTTTGGATGATGCTGTTGGTGATAACAGTGTTTTCCACCGTCGAGTTGTGCCCGACACTGACGTAAGGACCGATAACGGCGTTGCGAATAACGGCATTATCGCCTACAAAACAGGGTGGGATGATGACGCTGTTTTCAACCACCGCTTTGCTTGAAACTAGTCCGTCGGCCCAGTGGAACTCCAGCATACGTTCGTTGGAAAACAAGATGGCCTCCTTGTTTCCACAGTCCAGCCACTCTTCGATTTCGCCGGTTCGAAAGCGCAAGCCGTTGTTTTTTAGGTGTTCGAGGGCCGTGGTCAATTGGTATTCGTTTTTTTCCTTGATCTCGTTGACGATGATATGGTGCAGCGCTGCGCGGAGCCGTTCGCCTTCGCGGAAGTAGTAAATGCCGACAATAGCGAGGTCAGAAACGAAGGTCGCCGGCTTCTCGACCAGTTCGGTGATGTAGCCTTCGGCATCTAATTTAACCACGCCGAAGGAAGCGGGATCTTTCACTTTTTGTACCCAAATCACGCCGTCAGCCTCGGGATCGAAGGAAAAATCAGCTTTGAAAAGGGTGTCGGCAAACGCGATCATGCAGGGGCCTGTCATGCTGTTGCCTGCGCAATGGATGGCGTGGCCCACACCGAGCGCCTTTTCCTGGTGGTAAATACGGCCTTTGGCACCCAGTCCTTCGGCTATGGCTACCAATTCGCGCTCGACCTCAACACCGAAGTCACCGACGATGTACGCGATTTCGTTGATCGGGCCGGGGTAGGACATGGCCAAATCTTCCACCAACCGTTGGATGATGGGCTTGCCAGCCACCGGGATTAGGGGCTTGGGAACTGTCAGCGTATGCGGGCGCAGGCGCGTGCCTTTACCCGCCATGGGAATTATGATATTCACCTTTTATGGATGATGGATGATGAATGATGAATCACTTAAATCCAGTGCTGCCGAATCCGCCGCTGTTGCGTTCGGTTTCGGCAAGGTTGTCTGTTGGTTGCCAGGTTATTTGTTCGTAGCGGGCGATGATCATTTGCGCGATGCGTTCGCCGGGTTCGATGGTTTGTGGTTCGTTGGATAGGTTAACTACGATGCACTTGATTTCGCCGCGGTAGTCGCTGTCAATGGTGCCCGGAGAGTTGAGCATGGTGAGGCCACGCTTGGCTGCCAACCCGCTACGGGCGCGGATTTGGGCCTCGTAGCCTGTGGGCAGTTCAACGTGTAGGCCAGTGGGCACGAGTACGCGCTCGAGTGGGCCGAGGGTGATTGGTTCTGGAATGTGCGCCCGGAGGTCCATACCGGCGCTGCCGGAGGTCTCGTATTGGGGCAAGGGGTTATCGGATCGGTTGATGATGCGGACGGTCAAGGCTTTTTTTGCGGCAAAAGTAGGCACTAAAAAACAAAGGTTGCTTGTACGATGCGCACCGTAACTTTCGGCCTTCATTCTAATCCCATTTTTTGCGAACAGCACATGAGAATCCTTTCGACATTTTTTTTCATCCTACCGACCGTACTCGTTTTTTCTCAAAAAAATGCCGCGTGCGACCTCAACATCGGCCCCGATGCTTTGGTGTGCAACAACGCCGTTTTTTTGCTCAACCCTAACCCGGTATCCGGAAACTACACGTGGACTGGCCCAGCTGGTTTGAGCTGTACTGACTGCCCTTCCCCTCTACTATCCGGGCTGACCACGGGGGTGTACACCTATGTTGCAATGGTGGTGACACCGGATTGCGTGGATACGGACACACTGACTGTCACCGTCATAAACGGCGAGGCACCCCAGTACACGATTAGCCCCGACCGCGAGGTGTGTATGGGCGACAGTGTACACCTCGGTGGCCCTGCCGTGGCGGGCACATTTTACAACTGGGTTTCCGTGCCTCTGGGTTTTGGCAGTTTCTTGTCTGACCCCGCTGCCGTACCGACCGCTACCACGACATACTACCTCTCGGTATCCAACGCCTCCTGTCCTTTGCCCGTACTCGACAGTGTGACCATCACGCCCGTGACGATTACCATCCAGGTCACCCCGAATGCCGATACCCTGCATGTTTGCCGGGGCCGCACCCGCGTGATGCAAGCCGCCGTGATGCCCAGTGGCTTGCCATTAGCGTGGTCGCCGCTGACGGGTTTGCAGGTAAACGGAAACGGAACCGCCGCCGTGGCTACACCTCTCGTCAGTACGCTATACACGGTGCAGGCCTCGATCGGTACCTGTGTAAAAAAAATGCAGGTTTACATTTCCGTGGATACGCTGCCAACCGATCTGAAAATCCGCCCTGCAGATACCACGCTATGCCAAATGGGCGAGGTGCTGCTTTGGTCGCCCAACGTGGACACTATGCTTTTCCCTGGCATCACATTCAAATGGACGCGTACGCCGCAAACGACCATACTTACACCAGACAGCCTGCAAAACCTCCTCGTAAAGCCGAACCAGACCACGCTGTACCGCCGCGTGACCCGCTACGGCGAGTGTGCTGATACAGCGTCGGCGTTGGTGCGGGTAGTACCGCCGGTTGTTTTTTCGGCTGCGCCGAAATTAGTCTCGATCTGCCCCGGCGATAGCGCGTCCTTCAAACTGACTTACACCCCCGGCGTGACAGACATCGTGTGGGCACCAGCAAACGGGCTTTCCTGCACCGCCTGCGATAGCGTGGTGGCCCGGCCCGACTCATCCGAGACGTATGTCGTTTTGGGAAAAAATCAAACTTGCCCCTTGAGCGACACCGTACGGGTCACTGTGCTACCATTGGCTCCGCTTCAATTTCCTTCCTCCAAAACCATTTGTATCGGCGATACCGTGACGCTAAACGAGTTGTTCGACCTTGCGGCCAAGTACACTTGGACCTCTACACACCCTGGCTTTGGGACCGATACATTGCCCAACCCTTGGTTCCGACCGAGCCAAACGGCCACATATTTTGTAACCACCAACAACGGCTGCATCGGCAAGGATTCCGTTCGGATAGAGGTCGAGACGGCTACGCTCACATTGAGCAACGATACCACCATTTGCAAAGGCCTTTCCGCTACATTGACGGCCATGACCAACATACCCGGTACAGGATTCCAATGGGTGGACGCGGCCACTGGCCAGCCCGTTGGAACCAACCGTGTTGTGACCGTGACACCTGACCTGCCCACCCAATACATTGCGTTTTTTTCCTACGGAAATGGCTGCCAACTAACTGACACCGTCACCGTTGGGGTTTCTGGAGAGGTGCCTCAGTTGGTTTTTCCGGCTCCTGCCGAGCGTCAGTTGTGTCCGGGTGAAAGCCTGCCGCTCAACCTCGGCCCTGTGCTGCCCGGCGCAACGTACACTTGGTTGGCCACGCCTGCGGATACGACATTGGTGTCGAACGACCCGTCGCCTGATGTGTCGCCAAGCCGGAATACCACCTACACGGTGACCGCCACATTAGGCAACTGCACAACCGTGCAAGCGGTGGAGGTTTTCGCTTATTCAGCCACTCTTGACCTTACTGCTGATACGATTTTGTGCGCCGAAAACGCCGTAACACTGGCGGCCCAGGGCAGCGATCCGCTGGGCCGCTATGCTTGGAACAGCGGCGAAACCACGGCCAGCATCCTCAAATCGCCCGCTGGCGACACGAGCTTTATCGTCACCTACACGTACGGCGACACCTGCACGATTCGCGACACCGTATTTGTGGACGTGGTGCCCAACTTCGACCTCGCCATCAGCAGCCTGCCCGACACGAATGCCTTGGATATAGGGTCGCCAGTGACGCTTTTTGCTGTGGTGACACCACCGCAAAGCCTGAGCGGGTTTACATTCGTATGGCAGGAAACCACGGTAGACACCAAGACGTTGCCATTCACTGCGGAATCCATCGAAGTGGTGCCGGGCACGAACGACACACTGGGTGCCTTTGTGCGGTACATTTTGACCGTTACGTCGAAAGATGGCTGTGTGCAAATCGCGGAAAAAACCTTTCAGTTGATTTTCCCCAAAATCGGGTTCCCCAATGCCTTCACCCCTGACAATGACGGCAACAACGACACGTTCGAGATGATCCTTTTTGAAGGGAATGCCTACGTGGAGCGTATGGAAATTTACAATCGCTGGGGCGGGTTGGTTTTTCAAAGCACTGACCCCAAAGCTGCTTGGGACGGTACGTTCAAAGGCGAGCGTGTGCCCTCGGACGTGTATGTGTACAAGGTGGTGTGGCGACGGGGCGATGGAGCCTTGCAGCCCGTGCGGGTGGGGGATGTGACGGTACTGCGGTGAGGGGCAATTAAAAGCCTGACAGAGCGAAAGTTAGAAAATTACGGTGCGATGTAGAAATCCAGTAATTCGACATTTCTACGGATTTCATGTGATCTCCCACGCTCGGCAAAAACTAACCCTGCTCCTTTGGCAAAATAGCCTTGATCCAAGCCTATCTGCACAAAAAAAGGCCGCGCGATTTTCGCACGGCCTAACTGTGTGTCGGGACGACAAGATTCGAACTTGCGACCACACGCCCCCCAGACGTGTACTCTACCGGACTGAGCTACGTCCCGAAAAAGGTATAAGGGTTTTGGGTTAGGAAATTTCTGGTTAGAAGGTTTGAGGTTTTCTGGTTGTCCGAACCTTCTAACCAGAAACCCTAAAACCCCTTGTGGGTAATACAGGATTCGAACCTGTGACCTCGCGCGTGTGAAGCGCGCGCTCTAAACCAACTGAGCTAATCACCCTTTTACCCGCCCAAGCCTTGGCGAAGGCGGGATTTTCAAATTTTTGTCGGACCAACGGGATTCGAACCTGTGACCTCCACGATGTCAACGTGGCGCTCTAACCAACTGAGCTATGGACCGAAAGTCAATTTTGCCCGGCTCTTTTGCCGAAGGGAGCGCAAAGGTACGCTGCGGCTTTTCAAAAAAACAAGCGGCCCTAAAAAAATCCCGAATCGCTTGAAAAAAGCCTCGAAAAACAAAACTTAAGACATTTCTCTACCTTTGGCGGCAAATGAAACAGATGTCATGGTAAACGAAAACAAGGGCGATTTTCCCGACCTGCCGCGCATTGTGTCGGATATAAAAGCCGGCAAATGCGCCTTGATCTTGGGGCCGGAAATTTTTCAGGTGGAGGGCATCCCCCTTAGTGTTTTTGTCCGAAACCGGGTTTTGGAGCATTTTCCCGATCAGATCGCTGCCTACTACGAGCGGGATGGTTTTTTCCTGTTGCGCAACCCGGACGACAAACCAGAGATTCAGGACGAAGTCACCTATCTGTTTCAGGAGATTGACCCTGACGAGACTATCCTGCGCAAGATCATCGAAATCCCTTTTTCCGTTGTGCTATCGGTGAACCCCGACACATTCCTGCGCGATATGAGCTTTCGGTACGGCCTGCCACACCGGTTTGCCTGGTTTGATGCCAGCAAGGAATCGGACGTGGACTTGCCGGAGGCCGACCCCGACCTGCTCAAACAGCGCGTGCCGCTGTACTACAACCTGCTGGGCTGTGTGGAAAAACAGTCTACCCTGATCTTGGATTACGACGACTTATTCAGGCTGTTTCAGGGCCTGATCGCCGCGCCCAAGTTGCCGGGACGGCTGATGGTGCGCCTGGCCGAAACGACCTCATACCTGTTCCTCGGTTTTCAGTTCGACCGCTGGCACACCCAGTTGTTGCTGCGCCTGCTGGATGTGAAGCGTGCCGCGCGGCGTTTTGCCCTTCATTCGGTGGAACCGAAGGAGGAAGAAACGGAGGCGTTTTTGGTTAATCAGTTCCGTATCAAGTTTTTGGGAGACGATACACACCTGCTTGATCAGATCCACCGGGAATTTGAGAAAGAGGACAATTTGCGTCAGACAACGCCAGCTGACACCCCGGCCAAGGAAGCCATCGTTCGGTTTTTGCAAAAAGGCAAAACTGAAAATGCCATCGCCAAATTGATCGAAGCAGCCAAGGGCACGCCGGTAGAACAAGCATCCGTGGGCCTGTCGGCGCGATTTTTCAATTGGCAAACGGAAAAAAACGGCGGCCGCATGGACTCCCGCGACGTTTTCCGGGAAATGAACCTGATCAACGATGCCATCCTCTCTTTCGCAAAAGAACTCTGACATGAAAACTATGCACCGATACCCCGGCGTCAAACCGTTCGAGCGCACGGAACAAGCGCTGTTCTTTGGCCGGGAAAATGATATCCGTGACCTGTGCGACCTGATCCGGGTGGAAACATTGGTCGTGCTTTTTGGCAAGTCCGGCTACGGCAAAAGTTCGCTCATCAATGCAGGGGTGCTGCCACGCTTGGCCGCCGTGTCGGGTAGTGAAAATGGCAGTACGCCCGCCCTTTTGCCAGTAGTGGTACGGCTCGGCGATTACGTACCGGGCAACAGCGCATCACCGATCGAAAGCCTTTGCCAAAAAATCGAGGGCACACTGCGCCCGTCGCCGGAAATGGATTTTGTCGGACATCTCGGCCTCCCGAACTCCCTCTGGCTGACACTCAAACGCTGCCAGATATCTGCCAGCTCGGAGGGCGAGACCGCCCACGGTTCACCTGTGGAAAAAGCGGCTTTCTTGCTGGTGTTCGACCAGTTTGAGGAGTTTTTCTCCTACCCCTTGGATCAACAGTTGGATTTCCGCACCCAATTGGCGGAAGTGGTGTATGGCGAAATGCCGGAAAATGCCCGCGAGCAGGCCCGAACCCTGCCACGCGAACAACGGCGCATGCTCGTGTCGCCTACTCAAGTGCGCAGTTTGTTTTCCATCCGCTCCGACCGGCTCAGCGAATTGGACCGGCTGCGCGACCGCCTTCCCGACATCCTGCACAAACGTTACGAACTGAAGGCCCTGAGCCGAGAGCAGGCCCGCGAGGCCATTGTGCTGCCCGCGCGATTAGCCAGCCAGCCCGGGGGCGATGGGTTCCAGTTTTATTCCCCACCGTTTGAATACGGCGACGATGCCCTCGAAAAAATCCTGAACGACCTGTCGGCCTCCTCGGCGCAAGGACAAGCAGGTGTGGAAGCGTTTCAGCTTCAAATTCTCTGCGACAACATCGAAGGCAAAGTGGTGGACGGCAAAATCCCCGACCGAGACGGCAACGGCCTGCCGGACGTGACTGCCACGGACCTGCCAGATTTTTCGGAAGTGTACGGCGCTTACTACGAGCGGCGGCTGGCTATGCTGCCCGAAAACCTGCAACCGGCCGCCCGGCTGCTCATCGAGGACGGCCTTGTGCGGCTCGATCCCGCCACCGGCGAGGGGCGTCGCCTGAGCATGGACGCAGAGGCTTTGCTCGACAATTTTTCCAAAGTCGGCGCTACCCGCGAACTGCTCAAAGAATTGGAAAACACGTTTCTGTTGCGGCGGGAACGGAACACGCTCGGCGGACACAACTACGAGCTCAGCCACGATACACTGCTCGCTCCTGTGCTCCGGGCCAAACGCTTGCGCATGCAGGACGACGAGCGCCGGGCGGTGAACAAACGCCGCCGCAGGGCAGTGACCTTGTTGGTTTGGGGGGCGGCCTTACTCCTGGCTGGCTTGGGCACCGCGGTTTGGGCCATCGGTTTATATCAAAATGCGGCACAAAAACAAGTTGAGGCCGAACAGGCTTACCAAAAATTGGAAAAAACGGCCACTCAGGTTGTGGACGCATTCACGCGGGAGGCGAACGACTGGGTACGCAAACTAGGCTACGCCAAGGCTGCCGCCAAGTTGAAAAAGGCCGCCGACCTCGGCCAGATCACTGATGAGTACAAAAAAACCGTGCTGGAGGTCGCGTTTTTTTACAATGAATCAGGAAAAACAGCCGAGGCAGTTAACCTGCTGGACAGCTGCGGCTTGCTGCAGCAAAACATGCAATCAACTAATAGCCCGGACGTGATACGGGAATACATCAAGTCCCATGACCCAGCCTGGAACGACAGCCTGCGGCACCGGTATTTTCCAAGTATGCAGCCTGTGCCGGGCGGCCACTTTGTGTTCAACGACCGGTTGCCGACCACCGTTACCGCTTTCCGGCTGGCCCAGACCGAGGCGACGTTTTGGCAAATGAAACTGTTCGATGCCGCCAAGGGACGGGGGCGGCAAATGCCGGTCTGGGGTTTTTCAGGCGACAACCCGGCGGTGTACGTCACGTGGTTTGATGCCATCGAATATGCCAACTGGCTAAGCCAAAAACAGGGCCTTCAATCGGTATACTCCATCGAGCCTTCGTCGCCAGACACGGTAGTCCGGGTTAACAGAGCGGCCAACGGTTACCGCCTGCCCACCGAGCGCGAGTGGGAGTATGCTGCCAAGGGCGGGCCGCAGCAAAAGGATCTCCTGTATAGCGGTAGTGGCCGTTTGGACGATGTGGCTTGGTGGGGCAGCAATTCGGACGAAGTACACGGCGTGAAACGCAGCAACACGGTGGCCACCAAACAGGCCAATCCACTGGATTTGTATGACATGACCGGCAATGCCTGGGAATGGTGCTGGGACTGGTACGGGGCATTGCCCTCCGGTTCGAGCGCAAACGACCACGGACCGGACGCCGGCCAAGAGCGTGTGCTTCGTGGCGGTTCGTGGTTTTTGGCCAACGAATCGTATTTCCGTAACACCTACCGCTTTCGGTACCCGCCCAAGCAGGGCATCAACGTGGTAGGGCTTCGCTTGGCGCGAAATGCCGACTGATCGCCAGAGCAAGACTATTTTTCAAGGGTAGCAGAAAAAAAGGCAATTGCTACCTTTGGGCCTCATTTTCAAAATGCACCACTGATCGCTTTCCGATGAAAGAACAAATCCAGCAATTGGTTTCCGAAGGCAGAACTGAAGATGCTCTCGCGCTCTTGGTACAACACAATACCGATGCACTGATCTTGGGGAGCCGTTTCAACGCCGCCAAAAAGCAGTACAACATGGGCATGATCGAGTTCGGGGAGTGGAACCGTGTGTTAGCTCAGATCAACTATGCTCTGTTTGAAATGGCAAGAAATATTAAATCACCTACGCCCATACCAGCGGCTGGCCCTGCCCTTCAACCTACTGTGGCCCAGCCATCGGGCGATGCGGCAAGTATCGAAGGAGTACAAAAGAATCGGGTTTTGATTTCTTACGATTACCAAGATTCTTCTTTTGTGCGTAAAGTGAAGGACTTTTTGTCAGAGAACGGCTTCAGTGTAGACATTGACCTCAACGATATGAGCGTTGGCAAGTCCACCCAAGGTTTTATTGACGAGGCGCTGCGCGGGGGCGACTATGTGATCTCAATCGTATCGCGCCATAGCCTGCTGTCGGGTTGGACGTACCGGGAACTGACAGTTATACAGTTCCTTAGCCAATTATCTTCGTTTTGGGTACCGGTCAGCATTGACGATGCCGTTTTCAGCAAAGATTTTTTCTTTGAAGCCATTGACAACATAGATCAAAAAATCAATAGAGGACGGGGCCAGATCAAAAAGGCGCTTGAATCAAATATAGACATTGCGCTATTTACGGACGAGCTGAGCCGCCTTCAGGACCTGAAAGCTTCCATTCCGTCAACGCTCGCCGATCTGAAAGACAGGCATGTCATAGATATCTCAGGTAGGCATTTCGATCTTGGCATGGCCAAGGTCATTGAGCGAATCCACCCATCCAAGTAAAAGGGCCACCGTGAAAGAAGTAATCAGCTCAAACATGCTCTTAGTGGATTTTCACCGACGACATGTTCTCCATCAACTTTCGTTTGGCGCGAAACGCCGAATGATCGCCGGAGCAAGACTATTTTTCAAGGGTAGCAGAAAAAAAACGGCAATTGCTACCTTTGGGCCTCATTTTCAAAACGCACCACCACTCGCTTTCCGATGAAAGAACAAATTCAGCAATTGATTTCCGAAGGCCGTACTGAAGAAGCCCTCGCCTTGCTTACCCAGCACACCACCGATGCACTGCTCTTGCAGGGCCGTTTCAATGCTGCCAAGAAACAGTACAACATGGGACTGATCGAATTCGGCGAATGGAACCGCGTGCAGGCTCAGATCAACTACGCTGCGCTGGAAATGGCGGGGAATATTAAAACCACAGCACAGTCGAACACGGGCGGTTCCACAACTGCCCAACCGAGTCAGCCTGTTGCCACAACACCCGCTGCGCCCTCGTCCACACAACGAAAAGCCTTCATTTCGTACAACCACGGCGATTCGGAGGTAGCGCAGCGCGTGAAAGAAAACCTGTCCAAAAACGGTGTGGATGTGATCATTGATGAGGAAGACATGCCAGCGGGGATGTCCATCATGGAGTTCATCCAGGAAAGCATAAAAAAGTGCGATGCCGTAGTTTCCATTGTATCTTCCAAAAGCCTTCAGTCAGGATGGGTCGGCCAAGAGAGTGTGGCCTCCATGTACGCTGTTTGGTTGGCCGATAAAAAATTCATTCCTATCAAGTTGGACAATGTTATGTTCGACTCTAAATTTCAAATTTCGGCCCTAAAAGCGCTGATCGAAAAAATTAAAACCACTGAAGCGGACATAGCCGAAATAAGAAGCCTGGGAAGCAGCGCTCGAAACTTAGAAGACGACAACAACCGGTATCAAGACCTGAAAAACAACCTCGACAGTATTCTTCAGCGTTTGAAAAATGTGCTCATGATGGATATTTCCGGGGACAACTTCGAGCCGAGCATGCGTAGAGTAGTAGAGCGTATCCAGCAATAGCCCCCCAGTTTACCGCCCCAACCTGTCCATCACATATTCCTTGTGGCTGCGCCCGATCGGTATGGTTCGGCCCGCCAGTTCCACCTCGGCGGCGGAGAATGACTCGATCTTGTCCACGGCCACCAAAAACGAGCGGTGGATGCGCAGGAAGTTGTCCTTGGGCAAGAGCTCTTCCAATTCGCCCAATTGGTAGTGGGTTTGATACGACTTGGCGGCCGTATGGATCGTGACAGAATCCTTCAGGCTCTCGATGAACTGGATCTCGTCCAAGTAGATCTTCACCGACCGCTTGCTCACCGTGAAAAAGTAAAACGGCCTAACGCTCCCCGGTGGTTTGGCTGCTACCTGGCCTGTCACCTCTACAGGCGGCAATTGCCGCTGTGGCAGCAACAGTTTATTTACGGCCTTGGTAAAACGGCTAAACTCGATGGGTTTGAGCAAATAGTCTGTGACCTGCAAATCAAAACCGTCCACGGCAAACTCGTGGTAGGCCGAGGTTACGATGACCTTGGGTTGGCGGCGCAGTGTTTTGATGAACTCCAACCCGTTCAGTTTCGGCAAGTTGATGTCCAAAAAAATTACGTCCACGGGGTTGGAGTGTACCACGTCTAATGCCTTGATCGCGTCCGGACAGGTGTGCGTCAGCGTCAGGAATGGTGTCATCCCGATGTACTCGGCCAGAATTTCCGCGGCCAGCGGCTCGTCTTCGACAATGATGCAGTTCATGTGAAAATTGGGAGTGTGCTTTTTTCGTGAAGTGAACTGGCTTCCGGGGATGTGAAAATACCAATGGATCGCTCAATAGTTGCTCTAAAACAAATTTGTGACCGTAAACAACCTGCCAATGCCGACCAACTATTTTGATTAGCAGCGCTCAGTATGACAAAAGCGGCTTCGCAACTTGCGGTGCGAGGTATATCATACCCGAATTTTCATAAACGCTTTTTGACATTTTTCCAAATGCTCTTGTTCGTGGGCGGCGGATAATTGTACACGAATTCGGGCTTTACCCTTGGGCACCACCGGATAGAAAAAGCCGATCACATATATTCCTTCATCAAGGAGTTTTCGAGCGTAGGATTGCGCAAGGGGCGCGTCGTACAGCATAACCGGGGTGATGGGGTGCTCGCCCGGGACGATGTCGAACCCGGCATCGGTCATGGCTTGGCGGAACCACTTGGTGTTGGCCTCCAGCTTGTCGCGCAGGTGCGTGGAGCTGCTGAGTAGTTCCAGCACTTTCAGGCTGCCGCCCACGATGGACGGGGCTACCGTGTTGGAAAACAGATACGGGCGCGAGCGCTGACGCAGCATTTCTACGACTTCTTTTTTGGCCGCCGTGAAGCCGCCGCTCGCGCCGCCGAGGGCCTTGCCGAGCGTGCCCGTGATGATGTCAATACGGCCCATCACGTTTCGGTACTCGTGCGTGCCGCGCCCGGTTTTGCCGAGAAAACCGGTTGCGTGGCACTCGTCAATGCCAACCATGGCCTCGTAGCGGTCGGCGAGGTCGCAAATTTTGTCCAACTGGGCGATGGTGCCGTCCATCGAAAACGCGCCGTCGGTAAAAATGAGCTTTCGTCGGGCACCCGCAGCGCCAGCTGCTTTAAGGCAATCCTCCAAGGCGTTCATATCGTTGTGCTTGTAGCGAAAACGCTGGGCTTTGCACAGGCGAATGCCGTCAATGATGGAGGCATGGTTTAATTCGTCGCTGATGATGGCATCTTCCTCGCCGAGCAGCGGCTCGAACAGGCCGCCGTTGGCATCGAAAGCGGCGGCATACAGGATGGCATCCTCCATGCCGAGAAATTCAGCGATGCGGTGCTCTAATTCTTTGTGGATGTCTTGTGTGCCGCAAATGAAGCGGACCGACGACAGCCCGTAGCCGTGCGTTCGGATGGTCTCGATGGCCGCTTCGATTACCTCGGGGTGGCTGCTGAGGCCGAGGTAGTTGTTGGCACAGAAGTTCAGCACCTCTTTTTGGGCGGTGGTGCTGATCACCGGGCCTTGTGGTGTGGTGATGATGCGCTCCTCTTTGTACAGGCCGGCCTCGCGGATGCCAGCAATTTCTTGCTCAAGCGCTGGTTTGACGTTGGTAAACATATTTTCGATGTACGATTTACGGATGATGGTTAGAATGGGTAGCCGACGGCTATGTTGAAATTGCTGATCTCGGACCAGTCGGCCTCCGCCCAGTTCACCCAATATCCTTGGGTGGGTGTTCGGAACGGGCGGCGGAGTTTGAGGCCCCAATCGAAACGAAACACAAAGTAATTGAAATCAAAGCGCAATCCGAAGCCTGTGCCGAGGGCAATATTTTTGTACGAGTCCCAGCGCAGTTCGGCGTTGGGTCGTTGGGCATCGGGTTTGAGAGTCCAAATGTTGCCTCCGTCCACGAAAACGGCTCCTTTTACCCACCAAAACAGTGGAAAACGCAGTTCGGCATTGAACTCAAGCCGGAAATCGGCGGCCTGAAAAAAAGGCTGCACGCCGACGCGGGCACAGTTGCAGGATTCGTCCAGTTCGTAGTAGCCTCCCGGCCCGATCTCCCGTATCCTCCAGGCCCGCACACTGGATGGCCCGCCCACGAAAAATTGTTTGACGAAAGGTACGCCCTTGGTATCGCCGTACGCTGTTGCAATGCCCGCTCCCATCCGGACGACCGCCGTGAGATCTTTAGTGAAGTCGCGTGTGTAGTTGCCCGTTACGTCCAGTCGGGCGTATTTGGAGAATTCCAAGTCCGAAATAGTCCAGTTTTGTTTGCCGAATGGAATAGACCACAGCTTGTTTAGCACTAGCTCTTCCAACCCGGACACGTCCGCGTTCAGACGAAAAAACCAGCGCTCGCCAAAAGCGTTAGAGCGGCTCGCGTAGGTATAGGTGAACGAACGCATGATAAATCCGGTAAACAACTGGTTGCCAAAACTGAGCCTCAAAAATTCGTTTTTGCCAAAAATGCTGTCGAACCCAGGCTGTAACGAGGGGCGCAGCACGTCAATTCCAATATTGTCGAATGCGTACTGGTGCTCTTCATTGGATCGTACTGTGTACCCGAAAGAAGCGTTCAGCAGGTTATACACATAAAAACCGCGCAGGTCGAGGTAGTTGTAGTTCAGGCCGATGCGCACCTGCCCATCGTTTTTCAGGCGATCGTACAGCGAGTTTTTGAGCAGTCCCAGTCGGTTCAAACGGTGCCAAAGACCGAGGTAGTCGAAGTACCTTGGAAAGGTCAGTTCATTCTGGATTTTGAATTGCTGAGAAAAAATCAGGCGATCACGCTGGGCAGCCAAGTCAAATTCAAGGCTGTAAGCCAGGTCGGTGCGGATAACCTCCGCACCGCTTAACAGGTTTCTGTTCACTGCCGACAAATTGGCCGAGGCTCCTAACAACCGCCCACTGAGGTCGCTGCCCGAATTGGTGGAGGAGTTCATTTCGAGGCCGTAGCCGATAGCAAATCGTTTGTTCAGCGAAAAAGAGACGGTGATGTTGATTTTTTCCGGCTGCAGGCTGTCTTGCAGCGGGCGGATGGTGACGAAACGAAAAACGCCGAGGGCGTTCAGGTTGCGGGCGGTTTCGTCCAAGTCCGCTTGCCGGTACAGGCCCCCCGGCTGAATGGCGATGGCCTTGCGCAGTCGGATCGGTTTCACGTCGAAGTGCAGGCTTGACGTGGCGAAGTAGATATCGTCAATGACCGTATCCTGCCGGATGCTGTTGAGATCGGGCACAAAATCGGAGAACACGGAAACCCGTCCGATCGTGTAGGTTTTGTGCAAGGTGGAATCGTCCTGTGGCAGCACTTCCACGGTCACATTGGTTTTCGAGCCGGTGCTGTCGCCCGTGAACTCGATGAACTGGGGTACGAAATACGCGAAGCCCCGATTTTTCATAGCGGCAGTGATCCGGCCTTTTTCGGCCTCGAAGGATTTGCCGTCCAGAGCACCGCCGGTTTTGAGAAACGAAGCCCCGGCCGTTTCTTGCAGGACGTGCAGCGCTTGGCTGTCGCGGCTCACAAACCCAACAGTATCAATCTGAAACAGCGGGCCAAGGTTGAGGGTGTAGGTCACAGCGGCATTGCTGTGTGCCCGCAGCGTGTCGCGTCGGGGGTCGAAGTACAGGTCGTCACCGTAGTAAAAATGCTTATCGTAAAACTCAACGGAGTAGGTGCTGGTGGCCTTGAAATAGCCTCGTTGCCGCATGTAGTTTTGGATATTATTGTTGGTTCGGACGGTTTGCGCCTCGTCGTATAGTACCGGTGCTTCGGCCACCTTTTTTTTGATCCAGTTGGCGAATTTGGAATCCTTGTTCTCGTATTTGTAGTAAAACCAAAGCCGTGCGGGGGTGCGCAGGGCCAGGAGGCTGAGTTCGTTGGGCTTTTGGCGGTACAGGGCGCTCAGTTCGTACATCAGCGGTGCTCGTACCGTCAGCGGGAGCTTATTCTCACTCTTCAGTGCGAGGTTGTTTTTGCGCAATAGGGGAGGGCCTTGGCTCTTGTCCACATACTTGGTAATATTGCACGCGAAAAAAGTCAGGCACAAGGCCACGAGCACGAGGTGTTGCATCGTCGGGATGCCATTGGGGCCTGTATTTTTTCCAAAAATGTAAAACCTCACGAAAAATGGCTTACTGAGCAGCCCAAGAACCCTGTGTGAAAACGCCGACAACCCGTACCGTTATGTTATCAGCCAACCAAGCAAAATTCCTGACCGCCCTTCAGGTGAAAAAGTACCGGCAAAAGTATCGAAATTTCACAGTGGAGGGTGCCAAATTGGTAGCTGAACTCTTAGCCCAAAATCGCATCGGCGTAACGGGCGTGTACGGGCTAGAGCGGTGGGCCGGAGAAAATGCTGCGATTTTGGAACCGTTTCGACCTGTTTTTCAGGCGTTGACCGAGCCCGAACTGAAAAAAATATCCGCTCTGACCAACCAGCAACAGGTGCTGGCCGTGGCCGAGATGCCCGCCGAATCGCCGACCTGGGGCACAAACGGCAGTTTTTTCCTCGACGGCATCCGCGACCCCGGCAACCTCGGCACTATTTTGCGCGTAGCCGACTGGTTCGGCTTTTCGGCGGTCTTTTGCTCGCCCGACTGCGCCGATGCGTTCAGCCCCAAGGTCGTACAGGCCAGTATGGGGGCTGTTTTTCGGGTACCGGTGTACGAATTGGAACTGGGCGATGTGCTCGAGCTTGCGCCTGGTCGCCCGGTACTGGGAGCAACGCTTGACGGCGACAGCGTTTTTCAGGTAAATTTCTCGCCCGACGCTCTTTTGGTCATTGGTGGCGAGGGCAGCGGCATGCGCCCCGAAACGGAACGGCTGCTGACACGACGGGTCACCATTCCGCGAGCACCCGGCAGCGACACCGAGTCGCTAAATGCTTCGGTGGCAGCGGGCATTTTGGCGGCTTTGTATAGAGAAAACTGCCCGATTTAAGAGCGTGTTTAAATTTCACTGCCGATTGTTTTGAAATTCACCGCAGAGATGCCGAGAATTTTTTTTCTGAAAATCGCCCTCCACGTCTCTGCGTCTCGGCGGTGAATTTCAAAACAATCGGCAGTGTAGTTTCACCGTCAACAAGTACCTTCGCCCCGCGTTTTACAGCCAAACTATTCAATCAGAACATCATGGACAACATCAGAAAATTTCTGCCCCTCATTCTCCTTGGCCTGCTCTTGCTGTTGGTTTTCAACATGTGCGGCACATACAACAGCGTCGTCACCAAAGACGAAGGCGTGAAAAAGGCCTGGTCGCAGGTGGAAAATCAGTACCAGCGCCGTTCCGACCTGATCCCCAACCTGGTGAGCACAGTGAAAGGCTACGCCGAGTTTGAAAAATCCACGCTGCAGGCCGTGGTGGATGCCCGCGCCAGCGCCACCAAGGTCACGTTCACCGCCGACCAACTGACACCGGAAAATATCCAGCGCTTCGAACAGGCTCAAGGTGCCCTCAGCAGTTCGCTTTCGCGCCTGCTCGCCGTGGCCGAAAACTATCCAAACCTGAAAGCGAACGAGAATTTTCGCGACTTGCAGGTACAATTGGAGGGCACGGAGAATCGCATAGCCGAAGAGCGCCGCAAGTTCAACGAGTCGGTGAACGGGTACAACACCTACATCCGCAAGTTCCCGACCAACCTGTACGCTGGTATTTTTGGGTTTTCACCACGGGGGTACTTCCAGGCAGCAGCCGGATCCGAAAATGCGCCAAAAGTGGAGTTTTAACGCCCGTGGCCATGCTTTTTTCTCCAAACGAAGAGTCCCGCGTTTTGTCTGCCATTCGCGCCGCCGAGCAGCGCACCAGCGGCGAAATACGCCTGTACATCGAGGATTTTTGCGACCGTGACCACCCCGTGGAGCGGGCCGCCGAGGTATTCCACATGTTCGGTATGTTCAACACCAAACTGCGGAATGGCGTGCTGCTGTACATCGCCGAAAAGTCCCACCATTTTGCAATTTGGGGCGATGCCGGCATCCATGCACGGGTGGGTTTTCAATTTTGGGACACCGAAAAACAGCTGCTCCAAGAGCATTTGAAACAAGAGAAGGTGTGCGAAGGCGTGTGCCGGGTTATCGAACAGATCGGCGAGCAGCTCCGGCAGCATTTTCCCGCCGATCCAAAAGACAACGATAATGAACTTCCCGATGAAATTATTTACGGCTGAGGAGGCCCGGCGGCTCGCACTCTCGATCTGTACCGTGCTCTTGCTGGCGCAGGGAGGGAGCGCCCAATCGGGTATTTTTCCCGAAAAACCGGACCCCGTCGTTCTCGTACACGACTACTCGGGCTGGCTGACGGAGCAGGAAAAATTCCTGTTGGAGGACAAACTCCAGCGCTACCGGGACAGTACTTCCACCGAAATCGTGACGATAATCCGGCCTGATATCGGCGATTACGACCGGTCTTCCTACGCTATCGAACTTGGGAACCAATGGGGCATCGGTAAAAAAAGCAAAAATAACGGCGTAGTCGTGCTCATCGTCACGGAACAGCCCAGCCGGGGCGTTTTCATCGCCACGGGCTACGGCACTGAGGGCGCGCTGCCCGACATCACGGCGGGGCGCATCATCCGAAACACGATGATCCCGTTTTTCAAGCAAGGGCAAAACTACCAGGGAATTGACGCAGGCCTGACCGACATCATGCGTGCACTGGCTGGCGAGTTCAAGGCCGACGAGACCGACAATGGCAAGTTTCCGGCGTGGATTTTTCTTGCTATCGCAATGTTTATTTTGATCGTCATCGTGGTCGTCGCAGTACTCGCAAACAGGAACGGCTCTGTTTATGGCGGTACCGGCCCCGTCCGACGCTATAAAAACAGCGACGACTGGTGGGGCGGCGGCTGGGGCGGCGGCAGTAGCT
>JBEBHD010000156.1:0-12632 GCA_040080915.1 Saprospiraceae bacterium | reverse complement strand
CCCCCCCCCCCCCCCCCCCCCCCCCCCGCCACAGTTTTTAACACCTATTTTTGACAAAATAAATATTTAATCAATTCAAACTCGAGCCAAGCCCGCTGTGACGTGGACGGATTCTTTTAGAATGACAAAACCGAGCGCGATGCCTTTAATCTGACAAAGTAGAGCGGTGGTGCGGTGAGGGGCAAAAAATGCTGAAGAGACAACTCGTCTTGGTCAACAAAGGCTTGCCGGTCAGGTGCTGATGTCGTATTTTTGTCCCCAAAAATTAGAGGTATGGATACGATCGTGATAAAATTGAACCAGCCAGATAAGGCCAAAATTTTGATGGAAATGCTACAATCCATGGACTTTGTCTCCACGGTAACCTACTTTGACAAGTATGTCAAGGCTAAAAAATTGTTTGATGAAGTCAACCGAATAGCATCGGCATCGCCTCTTGCCCAATTGCCCCTTGATGAAATCAGTGCCGAGGTGAAACGGTATCGGCATGGAAAATAACCGTGTTGTTGTTGATACCAACGTATTTATCTCTGCTGTGATCGGGCAGTATAGCTATCCCTACAAAATCTTTGATGAGCTTATCTTGACCGGAGATGTTGTAATTTGTTTTTCTCCAGTTTTGCTCAAAGAGTATGAAGACGTTTCGCAGCGAGGGAAATTCAAAAACATACCCAATTTTACAATACGGGCCTCAAATTGATTCAGGCCCTCAAAGCAATTGCCGTAATTATTGAACCGGTTGAGCGCATATCCGTGATTTCCGATGAACCGGACAACCGAATATTGGAAATTACAGTTGCTGCTAACGCCCGCGTGATCGTGACAGGGAACACCAACGATTTTTCGTTTGTGCAGTTTCGTGGCATTCTCATTCAAACTCCTAAGGCATTTTACGAAGCGTTTGTTCAGTTCTGATATTCCGCACCGACGACACCGAGGCGGGCTGGCGCGGTACGTTCCGTTCGCAGGATATGCAACCGGCTGTGTTTGTGTGGTATTTCACGGTGGACTTGAGCTACTGCGGGCGGGTACAGCGGGTGCTTCGGAAAGGGGACGTGACGGTGGTGCGGTGAGGGGCATCGTGCTTTACTTACTCTTAAACGCTTCTATCGCTTGCTTCGTAAACTCTGACAACGCCAGCCTTCCGCTGATTGCTGCCCGCTCGCGAAGCAGTGTGTCCCAGTGCTCGGTGCCCTGCCAGAAGACTTTTTTGAGTTCGGTAAGCGCCTCGATGTGGTAGCCGCTGAGGTTTTGGGTGAAATGTGCGAGGTAGGCATCTAATTGTTCCACGGTGTCGAAAACCTCCTGAAACAGCCCTTTTTCCTTGGCCCAGGCGGCGGTTTGCCACTCACCCGGGTTGAGTGACATTTGGCAAAAGGCCGCCGTACCAACCTTGCGCTCCACCGCTGGGCCGATGACAAACGGCCCGAATCCCACGGCCAGTTCGCTCAGCCGAACAGACGCGAAGTGCGAGGCCATGCAATAGTCGGTGCCAGCGGCGAGGCCTACACCTCCGCCTACTGCCTTACCGTGTATGCGCCCGACAATAATCTTCGGGCAGCGGCGCATGGCGTTGAGCACGTTGCCGAAGCCGGAAAAAAAAGCGAGTCCTGTTTCAAAATTCTGGATGGCCGAGAGTTCGTCGAAACTGGCCCCGGCGCAAAACGTTTTGTGCTCGGCGCTGCTCAGCACCACAGCCCGAACAGCCGGGTCAGAACCAACAGCGTTGAAGGCATCTACCAACCCTTGCAGCAGGCGGCTGGGCAGGCTGTTATGGTTAGGGTGAAAAAACGTGACATGTGCAATACCGAGCGAAGAGACTTCGGTGCGAACATAGCCTTGGTGGGTAATATCGTGCATAATTTCAGGTTAGAAGGTTTCTGGTTAGAGGGTTAGAGGGTTACTTGTTGGGCCAAGTAGTACCTAACCAGTAACCCTCTGACCAGAAACCTTATTCAGGAGATTCTCCGATGGTATTTTCTATTTCTTTGAAATCCTTAGGCTTCGGCAGGTCGGCGAGGGTTTTGATGCCGAGGTAGTCCATGAACTTATCGGATGTGGCGTACAACAGCGGTCTGCCGGGCCCTTCGCTTCGGCTGGTGATAACGACTAATTCTTTATCCAACAGTTTTTGCAGGGCGTAATCGCAGTTGACACCGCGTATGGCCTCCAATTCGGACTTGGTGACGGGCTGTTTGTAGGCGACCAACGCGAGGGTTTCCAAGGCGGCTTGCGACAGGCGGCGCTTGGTGGTCTGTTTGAGGTGGACGGCCACGGTGTTGTGGTAAGCGCCCTTGGTCATGAACTGGTACCCTCCAGCGATGTCAACCAGTTCAAAAGCATACTCCTGGGCTTGAAATTGCGCCCGCGACTGCTCAATGGCCACGCGGACATCCTCCTCCGACACTTCTGCCTGGAGCACCTCGGCGAGCACAGACTGGATTTCCTCCAGCGGCACCGCCTGCGGCGAAACGAAAATCAGCGCCTCGATATGTTGTTTCAAAAAATCCATGATCGGACGCAAAAGTAGGCATTAGTATTTGACCGTTTCTTGCAGGAATAGCTCGTTTTGCAGCCCGCGTACTTCCATAGTAACAATGGGCCGCCCACCAGACCACTGAATTTTGAGCAGGCCAAAGTTCCGTTTCAGGATCATTTCTCCCACCCGCATACGGTTGGGTTCGCTCAGGCTGTTTCGGATATGGGTGAGGCCGCTGGAGGAAAAATCGTACAGGGGGTAGGGCAGCCCGGCTATGTCCACCCGGCTGATCTCCGCCATGTGCCGGTCGCCGGACAGGATGAGTGCGTTGGCGGGCTGGGTCTTTACGAGTAGTTGGATCAGGCGTTTGCGCGAGGCGGGGAAGTTGCCCCATTTTTCGTGGCCGTGCTCATTGGCCAGTACCTGAATGCTGGAGCCGATGATGTGTAGCCGGGCGGGGCTGTTGGTAAGTTCGCGTTCCAACCATGCCCATTGGGACTCGCCGAGTATGTCGCCATCGGGGTTGGGAAAATACCGCTGGTTGGGGTCGGGGTCGGGAATGAGGGTGTCGCGGAAGTAGCGTGTGTCGAGGATGATGACCTTGACGAGGTTTTGGCCCTTGCCGAACATGTAGGCTTGGTAGGCACCTTCCTGCTTGCGCACGGGCGAGGAGTAGGGCACGTCAAGGAAATCGAGAAGGCATTTTTTGGTACCGCGCTTGTTGGGAGTGCCTTTTCCGGCATCGTTTGTACCAAAATCGTGGTCGTCGTACACGCCGACAATCTGGGCCTTTTCCCTCAATTTTTTGTATTCCGGGTTGGTCTTGAGGCGTTTGTAGTGTGCAGCCAACGCGCGAGTGTTCGTCGTGTCCGCGTAGATGATGTCGCCCAACCATATCCACAGGTCAGGTTTGTTGGCCATGACATTGGCCCACATGTCCTGTGGCAGGCTCAATTTGTTGCAGGAGCCGAAAGCCAACACGTGCAGGTCTTTATTTGTATCAATTGGTCGGGGCGAGAAAGCCTCCAGATCAACGGATTTTTCTGACTCGTCTTCCATTTCCTGAGAAAAAACGGGTATCGGCGCGAGGGCAAAAAAAATGGCGGACACAGCCAGTAGAGGGTAAGAGGAAACAGAATGCAGATTTTTCATTATTAAACCGGGAAAAGTAGTTGAAGCAGGTAGGACGTTGATCAGTGGCAGAGTTAACGCGGCTTCGGCAAATATCGTACTAAACGAAAAGCAAAGGCATCCTTTGATCTAGCTGGTGCGTCTTGTAAGGCGGTGTTTTTTTCTGAAAAACAAAACACCGCTCGCGAGCAAGCCGTTTTCCTGCAGGCAAAAATGCCGGGAAAACGCATCTTTAGGCCCGCTAAAACAACACAAACGCGTATGCCCACATCAAAATACCTTCTGTTCGCCACACTCGTGCTCGCCGCTTGCAACTATACTGTCAAGATCAAGGACGGTACTACAGCGCACGAGCGCAAGCAATACGACGCAGCCATTCCTATGCTGGAGCGGGATTTTGCCCGCGCAAAAAGCCGCACTGAAAAAGGCCGATTAGCTTACCATATTGCCGACTCGTACCGCAATACCGGGCGCGACGAGGCGGCGCTCCGGTGGTTTGCGCTGGCTTACCAAAATAACTACGGTGCCGAAGCGCTCAAGGGACAAGCTTTTGCCCTCAAAAAATTGGAACGCTACACCGAAGCGAAGGAGGCATTCAAAAACCTCAGCATCGAGATCGGAAGCCCGTACGAGTATCGCAAAGAATCTGCCGCCTGCGACATTGCTTTGGGCTGGAAAAATATTGCAGCCGAAAGCGGCTGGACGCTCGCGCCCGTACCGTTCAACAGCCCGCAAAACGATTTTTCCCCGACCTTTTTCTCCGACGAACGCATCGTATTCAGCAGCGACCGTGCCGCTGCCGCCGGGAAAGATTCCTACAAATGGACTGGCAACAAGTTCATGGACCTGCTCGTCGCAGACCCGGAGGTCGCCACCGCCCAACCCTTCGACGCGGGCCTGAACTCCGTCGGCAACGAAGGCTCCTTGTGTTTCAACCGCGATTTCTCGGTGGTGTACCTTGCCCGAGCGGTCGGGGCGTACAAGGGCGACGACCAGTTTTGCAAAATCTACACCGCTACCCGCACCAACAGCGGCTGGTCGGAACCACTTCCGCTGCCGTTCCAAAAAGAAAAAATCAACTACGTCCACCCCGTGCTCGCGCCGGACGGTGCCACGCTTTTTTTCGCAAGTAACGACCCCGATGGCTCTGGCGGATACGACCTGTGGGCCGTGCGGCTCAACGACAACTTTGAAAACGGCTGGGACACGCCCAAACCCCTGAGCCGCAACATCAATACTCCAGGTAATGAGGTGTTTCCCACATTCAGCGGCGACACACTCTACTTTTCCTCCGATGGCCTGCCCGGTATGGGCGGATTGGATATTTTCCGCACCTTCAAACTCGAGCGCGATGCCTGGTCCTCACCACAAAACATGAAACCGCCCGTGAACAGCGGTGCCGACGACTTTGGGTTCATCGCTACCAACCAGCCGCGCAAAAACACGCCACTTCAGCCCGGTGACCTGCTCCAATCTGGATACCTCACGTCCAACCGACCCGGTGGCAGCGGCGGCGACGACATCTACCGCATTGAGCAGCGCGTGCTGCCGCCCAAACCGCCCAAAACGGATACCGTGCCCACCAAACCGCTCGCATACAAAATGATTCTCGAAGGCTATGTTTTGGAAAAAATCCTGAGCAATCCCACTGATCCCAATAGCCGCGTACTGGGAAGGAAACCCCTCGCAAACGCCAATGTAGCCATTTCCTACCGCTCCATAGCCGCAATGGATGGCGTGGGTGATGACGGCTTTTTCACCCTCGAACTGGCTGAAAATACTGACTACTCCTTCGCAGCCAGCAAAGACGGTTACTTGGCCAACAGCGTTCGTTTCAGCACTCGTGGCATCCCGCGTGACCCCGCCAACCCCGTGCAGACCTTCGAGGTGGAAATCGTGTTGGACAAAATCTACCGCGACCGCGAGATCGTTCTCGAAAACATTTACTACGACTACGACAAGTGGGACATCCGCCCCGATGCTGAGCCAACACTCAACCGGCTCGCCGAGGTGCTGCGCCAAAATCCCGACATCCGTATCCAGCTCGGCAGCCACACCGACTGCCGTGGAAACGATGGCTATAACCAAGATTTGTCACAAAAACGCGCACAAAGCGCCGTAGGCTACCTCATCGGCAGGGGCATAGATGCCGCCCGCTTGGGGGCAGTCGGCTACGGCGAGGCGCAACCCTCCGTGGGGTGCCTTTGCACCCGCTGTACGGAAGTAGAGCACCAGGCAAACCGGCGGACGACGTTTCGAATCGTAGAGTGAAGGGTGGGTAAACCCCAAAATCACCGCACCACGGTTACATTCCCTTTGTAGTGAGCCGTCACGCCGTCGTAAAACAGGACTTCGGCGTGCCATGTGTACACGCCGGGCGAAACGGTATCGCCTCGGAAACTACCATCCCAGCCCCTGGCCTCTTCATTGGCTGCGCCAATGCTGCGGAACATCAGCTCGCCCCAGCGGGAGTAGATTTCCAATTTCACCTCGACCACTTCAGGGCCGCCGTAAACCGTGAAAAAATCGTTTTTCCCGTCGTCGTTGGGGCTAAACACGTTGGGGATGTATACGTCCCGGATTTTCAGCACAAAAATCGTGAGGCTGTCGGTGTCGGTACAGCCGCCCGGTGCTTCGGCGGTGAGGGTGTAAGTCGTGGTCTCGGCTGGTGTGGCGATCGGTTTGGGGCAATCCAAACAGGAGAGGCCCTGCGGCGGTGCCCAGAAAAACGCGTTGAGGGGCGTATCGTGCAGGAGCGGAATTTGGATATTTTCGGCAAGTTCGACGGTGAGGTCAGGTCCGAGTTCGATGTGGGGAATGATCGGTGCATCAAGCGCCGCAGAGGTCGAGGATGTGCAGCCGTTGGCATCCTCTACCGTGAGGGTATAGTTGCCCGGCGACAGGCTGAAAAAATCCGTATTGGAGCCAAAGCCATTTCCCGAAAGCGCGTACAGGTAGGGGCCTACACCGCCCGTGGCATTGGTCGCATGGGCTTCTCCTGTGTTTGGCCCGGCGCATCCAGGGTTCTGAAATTGGGCCTCAAGCGCCAGAACAGGCGGCTCCGTCAGCACTACGGGCAGCACTGCCGTACAGCCCTGCGCATCGGTGGCCGAGCAGGTGTAGATGCCTGCTGGCAGGTTTTGAAGATTTGTATTGGTGTCGCCCGTGTTCCACGAAAACAGATAGGGCGAAACACCTCCGGTGAGTGCAACAGCGATGGAGCCGTTTGATTCGCCGTTGCACCGGATGCCGAACCCGCTGAAATCTGACGTTGTCGCGGAAAAAGCCAGCGTAGGCGGTTCCGTAACATCCTGAAAAAGTACCAGGTCGTTGCCAAAATTATCTTTCACAAAGATGGAATACGTTCCGCTCGGCAGGTTTGAGATTTTTTCCAGCGTGTTTAGCGCAGCGATCATGCCCGATCCCGACGGCCCATTTCCCGATATCTCCTGCCAGTTGTAGGTAAACGGCGGCGTGCCGTTGGCCAAAGAGAACGCCAGCGAACCGTTCGATCCGCCGTGGCAAACGACGGGACTTGTTGTGATCTGCCCCTGTATTTCGCACTGGATGACCTGTAGCGTGAGGTTCACGACGCTATCACAGCCGTTTTGGGAGAGCAATGTTTCTTGATATTGCCCGGTCTGCGAGTACGGTTGGCTGCCGATGACGACGCTATCGCCATCGCAGAGGAAAATATTGAAGTTCGTCGTCACAGTCTGTAGCGCTTCGATGGATACCCGCACGAGGCTGTCGCAACCCTCCGACCCGACATAGTGAAAATCATAATTCCCCGCATCGCAGAGCAGAGTGTCACCCAGATCGTAGCATTCACCGGGACAAATTTTGGCGAAAATATCGGTCGGCGGGATACCGTGAACGATAATATCGCGACATGTTGGAGCGGCTGTATCGCAGGTGTTAGAGGCTGTTACACAAAGATGATTTACCCCCTGCACGAGTGCCGTCAGGGTTACAGTGGTATCCGTTTCAGATGCGTAGGGCAGGCCGTTGAGCGTCCAGGAAAATCGGGCTGCACCGGGCGGTAGGCTCACTGTGTAGTCGTTCGGCGTGTTTACACACACGATTTCGGGGCCGATTATAGTGCCAGAACTCGCCAGCGGCGGCACCAGTGTGGTGCCGTTCACCACCTTGATCGTGTAGCTGCACACATCGTTTGCATTGCCGTCCATCACGAAAAAATAATACTGGCCGATGGTGAGTGGGACGGTATTGGTAAAATTTTGGGTTGTGTTGTTTGGGATATCGGTGTCACAGTTTGACACGAGCTGGAAAGTCTGACAATCCAAACTTTTGTAAATCCCGACTTCCAGGCCATTGCCGTTCTGGCAGTTGAAAACACTGATTGAGAGTGTCAGGTTGGTGCTCCCGGCAATGAAGCCGATCCACTGCATGTGATGCACATTGTTTGTACAAAATCCGGGAGGTGCCTGACCTTGGACTCCGTCGCTATTGGTGCCGGTGAAGCCGTTGATATCGCAAATGATGCAAGCCTGGTTACAGAACGGCTTCATGTCGGGCATAGGGCCGCAAGGCTGTGGCTGTGCAAAGAGCGCCTGGGAGAAAAGTAGTAAACAAGCGACGAGCGTGGTGCAGTTTTTCATCATATTTTGACCCGGTACACGGTACGGCTGCACTATACGGCAAATGTGGCCAGGGGGGTTGCGTTGCTCGGGGCATTTTCAAATTCACGGCAGCGGCGCAGCGTTTTTTCTGAAAATCCAACTTTTTAAAAACCTCCGCGTCTCCGCGGTGAAAAATATCTCACACCGAAACTGCGGTCAAAAGTCCCGGTTCGGGTCGAATTGCTCCAAGTAATCGGCCACGCGACGGATAAACGAGCCACCCAGCATGCCGTCCACCACGCGGTGGTCGTACGACATGGAAAGGAACATCATTTGCCGTACGGCGATAACATCGCCGTACTCGGTTTCGAGCACGGCCGGTTTTTTCCGAATGGCTCCAGTAGCCATGATGGCGGCTTGAGGCTGGTTGATGATCGGTGTTCCCATCACGTTGCCGAAGGTGCCTACGTTGGTAAGGGTGAACGTGCCTCCCTGAATTTCGTCCGGCTTGAGCTGGCCTTGGCGGGCGCGGTTGGCGAGGTCGTTCACCTGTTTGGTGAGGCCCACGAGGTTCAGCAAGTCGGCGTTTTTGATGACCGGCACGATGAGATTTCCTGTGGGCAGTGCGGCAGCCATGCCAATGTTGATGTCCTTTTTTACCAAGATTCGCTGGCCGTCCACCGATACATTTATCATCGGGAAATCCCGAATGGCACGCGCCACGGCTTCCACGAAGATGGGTGTAAAGGTTATGTTTTCTCCATATTTCTTCTTGAACTGGTCTTTTATGCGGTTTCGCCAGTTCACCATGTTGGTCACATCGGCCTCCACGAATGAGGTAACGTGCGGGCTGGTGTGCTTGCTCATCACCATGTGGTCGGCGATGAGTTTGCGCATGCGATCCATTTCCACGATTTCCACATTGCCGGATATGGACACTGCGGAGGCCACGGGAGCGGTGACGGGTTGTTGCAACGGCTGCGTTTGGGCGGGCGTTGCAGACCGGTTGTTGACGTAGGCCAGGATGTCCTTTTTAGTGACGCGGCCCGCTAGCCCGGAGCCGGCAATAGTCTCAATCTCGGTTTGGGCGATGCCCTCCTGCTTGGCAATAGTGCGAACCAGAGGTGAGTAAAAGCGCCCAGTATCTGCGGATTTGGCCAGAACCGGGGATGCCACCGGAGGGGCTTGGATGGCAGTAGTTGTCGGTGCTGTACGGGCACCATTTTCCGCCGCAACTGGCTGACTCACGGCGGGCGAGGCTGCTGGCTGTACAGCGGCGGCATCCGTTTCGATGATGGCTATGGGCGTGTTGATCGGCACCACGTCGTTTTCTTTGAACAAGACCTCCGCCACTACACCTTCCACCGGAGAGGGCACCTCACTGTCCACTTTATCGGTGGCTATGTCAAGCACAGGCTCGTCCAGTTCTACCCGGTCGCCTGGTTTCTTGCGCCACTTGAGTATCGTGGCTTCCATGATGCTTTCGCCCATCTTGGGCATTACAAGTTCTATGCGCGCCATGTCAGCAGTTTTGAGTTTCGAGTCCGAGTCCGACGAGACTTGTCCCAACCTCGGGTTTTGTTGAATTTAGTAAGAGTGGGGCAAAGGTAGGACTTCGGTGCGCATAGCCGCATAGTTCCGCCCGGGCTTTGCTTTCGAAAAAGGAAAAAATGTTAAAACTGCTGCGAGTGTCTTGGTCATTCGCCATTTGCCGTTTCTTCGCAGCCGGTTTTATCCGAAACAGGCCGTTCCCGAGCGGGCACAATTTTTAGGACAAAGCCCAAAAACGCTTGAAAATGAACCGAAAACGCCACGTTTTTCGTCAGCCAAACCGCATAGATTGTATTTTTTGACAAATTGTTTTGCCAGTATTGCGCGCTTTGATACTTTTGTGCGTCGCTTGGCGCAAGTGCCAAACGGCCTAACCAGTTCAAGCATCGTTTGCGGACGTTACTGAGCACTCCCAAAAACCGTTATCACAAAAACTACCTAATCCGTCGCCGTCCGCAACCCGTTTAAATTCGTGGCAACCGCCGCGAATTGGTTTCGATGACTTGGATAAAAAAAACATGTATGGGCAGGAAAGAAAAGTTTGTTTACAACATTCACACCCTCACGTACGAGAAAGTTGTAGTACCCTTCAAAACCAGAATTTGGCAAGCATTCGGATTTTTTTCCGTCGTTTTGGTCACGTCTTTTGCCTTGCTTGCCCTCCTGTACACCTATTTCCCCTCTCCACGGGAAAAGGAGCTGCTCCGAGAAATTGATCAAATGGAGGACAAGTACGGCCAACTCAACGAACAGGTGGCCGTTATGTCGCAGGTGCTTCAGAATTTACAAGAACGCGATGCTGGTGTCCACCGGGCAGTTTTCGGGATGGACCCGATAGACAAGGACGTTTGGCACAGCGGTATCGGCGGCCATGATGCGCACCCGGAACTGAAGGCGTTCAAGTACGGCGGCGAATCCATCCTGGATGCAGTGGAAAAAATTGACGGCCTCAGCCGCCAATTGACCCTGCAAAGCAAGTCCCTTGATACAATTCAGGAATTGGCCAACAACCAACAAAAAATGCTGGCCAGCATACCGAGCGTCAAACCTGTTCGGGAGGACAAACTGCAAAAAAGCATGAACATCCTTTCCGGTTTCGGCTACCGGATCCACCCGGTTTACAAAATCAAAAAGTTCCACGAAGGGGTTGATTTCCCTGCCCGCGTCGGAACGGCTATTCAAGCTACCGGCGATGGTGTGATCGTGGAAGCGGGCTGGCACCACGGCTACGGCAACTGCGTGCGCATCAGTCACGGCTACGGATACGAAACTTGGTACGCCCACATGAACAAAATGACCGTCCGCCAAGGCGAACGCATCAAAAAGGGCCAAAAGATCGGCGAAGTGGGCGACACCGGCCTTTCCACTGCTCCCCACCTGCACTATGAAGTCCATTTCAAAGGCCGCCCGATCAATCCGATCAACTTTTGCATGGACAACCTGACTCCGCAGGAATATCAAATGATGGTGAACAGCGCCAGCATGGCCAATCAATCGCTTGATTGACCTTCAGGCTCACACAATCAGAGAACAATAAACAGCAGAATTAAGCAGGAGCCGTTCCAATCTGGTCGGCTCCTGTTTTTTTATGCATGGTCAAAACTGACCACAACCTTCCGGCTTTTCGGATGCGACTGGCACGTTAGCACGTACCCGGCCGCGATCTCGTCCGGCTCTAAACCATAGCAAAGTTCCATTACAACCTCCCCTTCCAGAACCTTGGCCTTGCAGGTGCTGCACACGCCGCCCTTGCACGAAAAGGGCAGGTCGGCCCCCGCACGCATGGCCGCATCGAGTAGGGTACTGCCATCAGACTGGAGCTGAAAATCAAATTGCATACCGTCCTGATGTACCGTGATAGCCGCGTCGAAGGCTTCTGACGAACGAACAATTTCAGAAACCGTTGCCCTTTTGGCTGCACCGGGCGCGGTGAACAGCTCGTAGTGGATAGAACTCGCTGGCACGCCCAGCTCGCCCAGCCCATCTTTGATGTCAAAAATCATCTCCTCCGGACCGCAGAGAAAAAAGGCGGCCACTTCCTCGGGACGAAACAGCAGGCGGGCGTAGGCTCGGCACTTGTCGCCGTTCAGGTGGCCGTGGAACAGGTCGGCACCGAGTGATTCCCGGCTCAGGACGTGATGAATGGCCAATCGCTGGGGGTACCTGTTTTTCAATTCCTCCAACTGCTCCCGGAAAATGATATGGTCAAAACTGCGGTTTCCGTAAAAAAGCAGGAAACGGCTGTTGGGCTCCTCGTGCAACACCGTTTTCAGAATGGAAATCACGGGCGTGATGCCGCTGCCCGCGACAAATGCTACATATACGTTTTGGTTGTTAGGGCTTAATTCCGTAAAAAAACGCCCTTGCGGCGGCATCACTCGCAGCTCGTCGCCCATGCGCAGGCGTTCGTTGGCGTAGGTGCTGAAAACCCCGCCTGGCACCTTTTTTATTGCCACCCGCAAGTCGTGCTCATGCGGAGCCGCACAGATGGAGTACGAACGCCGCTGATCGGCACCGTCAATCACCGTACGCAGGGTCAGGTACTGCCCTTGGGTGAAGCGAAACAAATCGCGCAGCTCGCCGGGCACTTCGAAGGCGACCGAGACAGTTTCGACAGTTTCGCGGCGCAGATCGCGCACCCGAAGCGGGTAAAATTTGGTACTGGCGGACATATTAGCTGGTGAGCTGGTGAGCGGGTGAGCGGGTGAGCGGGTGAGCGGGTGAGCGGGTGAGCGGGTGAGCGGGTGAGCGGGTGAGCGGGTGAGTGGGTGAGTGGGTGAGTGGGTGAGTGTCCCGTCCTGAAATAAGTTGACAGTTTGTGAAAAATAGTGGCAGAGAAAAATCAATCAACAAAAAGTTGTTTATTGATATTTTGGATGCCGATTTCA